>JACDGH010000348.1 GCA_013815395.1 Parachlamydiaceae bacterium | reverse complement strand
ATCCTTACCCCCATTAAATAAACGCATGATTTTACAGTTACAAACAATGACAAGAGGGGAAATTGCTGCATTGAGTAAGAAAATTGTAATCTTAGCTGCATTGCTAGGGATTACAGGGGTAATATCATATGCTATGGGAAAAGAAAATTTAGCAGTTGTTGTAGGTTGTACAGCAATTGCCGTGTTTGGAGGTGCTGTCAAAGACAAGTATAGTGATTTTATGGAAAACAGAAGTGCTGTACAGAAAAATATAGGGGCAGCAATAGTAGCCATAAGTGGCTTCGTTTTTCTTATTGGAGCAATATATGGTTTGGAAAAGTATGCAAATGTATCTCGGTAACTTGAGACGTGCATAAGAAAAAAGTATCGAAAATGGGTCAATAATGCTAGTATTATTGGCAATTACTTGACACCGTCAAATAGACTGTACCAGCCATATTTGAAAAACAGGAGCTTTTCGTGAAAAAAGTTGTAGAATATTTGATCGCTTATTTTTTTAAATTCATCCTTTTTTTTCGCTACCGCATTCGTGTCAAAGGACTCGACAAGTTAACCCCTGAGAATCTTAAAAAATCAGGCGGCGTTCTTTTTATGCCCAGTCACCCATCCTATTTTATCGACCCTATTGTGGTAACATTGGCTGTATGGCCCAAATTTCCAATTCGACCTATGATCGTAGAATATATGTATTATACTCCCTTTATTCACGGGGTTATGAAATTTATGGATGCTTTGCCTATCCCTAATTTTGTGACTTCAAGCAACAGCCTGAAACGTAAAAAAAGTGAAAAAGTCATTCAAACGGTGATTGATGACTTAAAAAAGGGGCAAAACTTTTTGCTGTACCCTGCAGGTAAAGTCAAATATACCGCCTATGAGGCAATTGGTGGAGCTTCCGCTGCTCATCACATCATAAACGAAGCTCCCGAAGCCAATGTTGTGCTTGTGCGGACTAAAGGTTTGTGGGGGAGCAGCTTTTCAAAGGCACTCGCCGGTACAGCTCCTCCGCTTTCCACCACTGCATGGAATAGTTTTAAAATTATTATGAAAAATCTTATTTTTTTCACTCCGCGTCGTGAAATCACTGTTGAATTAGAAATTGCTCCTTCTGATTTCCCTTATGATGCCTCGCGTCTTGAACTTAATAAATATCTTGAAAAATGGTATAATCGCCCAGATGGATTGACTCCACAAACCGGAGATCTTCCTGGCGATTCTTTAGTTTTGGTGTCTTATAGTATGTGGGGCAATAAATTTTTGCCTGTGCGTGAAGAAGAGGACACTTCTGATCAAGAAATTAATATTAAAGATATTCCAAAAAATGTGCAAAACAGAGTCATTGAAAAACTGGCCGAACTTACTGAAATGACCCCAGCTTCAATACGTCCTGAAATGAATATTTCTTCCGATCTCGGACTTGACTCACTAGATATGGCTGAGCTGGTAGCTTTTCTGCAAGATAAGTTTGAGGTCACTGATGTTCAAGTGAAAGAACTCACTTCTGTGGCAAAAATGATGGCTGTAGCCTCGAAAAAGGTGCAATGCGAACGGGTTATCGAAGAAGAAAAGGGCGATGTTTCTAAATGGGTACGCAAAGCACCAAGACAGCGCGCTGAAGTTGCGCCTGGTGAAACACTAACTGAAGTGTTTTTAAACCAATGTAAAATTTTGGGTAGCGAAGTGGCCTGCGTTGATGCTCGCGTGGGCGTACAAACTTATTCCGCTCTAAAAATGCGCGTGATCTTAATGGCTGAAAAATTGCGTAAAATGCCGGGAACATATATAGGTATCTTGCTTCCAGCTAGCGTAGCGGCAAACCTGCTAGTTATGGCTTGTGAGTTGGCGGGGAAAGTGCCCTTAATGGTGAATTGGACTGTTGGCACGCGCCATTTAGAATCAGTTGTTAAGCTATCAAATGTTGAAGTTGTGATTAGCTCTTGGGCGTTTCTCGATCGTTTAGAAAATGTTGAACTGGATGGGGTAGAAGATCAACTAGTCATGATCGAGGATATAGTGCGCGAATTAACAATAACTGATAAATTGAAAGCCTTTTTCCGTTCTAAAATGAGCGTTAAAACGATTTTAAAAACTTTTGAGGCTGATAAAATTTCAAAAGATGATAATGCAGTACTTCTTTTTACAAGCGGTACGGAAAGTCTTCCTAAGGGCGTACCTTTAACTCATAATAATCTTTTAAGCAATTTGCGTGCTTCTTTAGCAATGCTTGATCTATATAACGATGATGTTATCTTTGCAATGCTGCCCCCTTTCCATTCTTTTGGCTTCACAATTACAGGCATTTTGGGCCTGCTTTCAGGCATGAGAGTTGCATATTCTCCTAACCCAACGGATGGTCCGCGCTTAGCTCAGACC
>JACDGH010000347.1 GCA_013815395.1 Parachlamydiaceae bacterium | reverse complement strand
CTAGTGGATGTCTAACAAAAATCTCGCCCCCTTTTACAGGCTAAAGCCTGTAAAAACATGCGCAGGCTAAAGCCCAATGTCATTAACTTAACAAAATTATTATATAGATTTTTCACTGTATAAATCCCTCATCGTTGGTTCATGTGATACTTTCGATGAGGATACTTTCGTATCCTTCGAAAGCTTCTTCCCGGCCTTATTGGAACAAGATTATTTTTCATTATACCTTTGATTCTTTTACAAAACTGTTCCATGCTTATCTCAGGGTTCAAAAGCGCAGTCACAAAATCGTGTTTTAACGCTTCTACCGCAACGCTTTTATTTATTGCATAAGCATATTTTTTGGGGCTCAAGTCCTGAGACGGATACGTATCACAATTAAGCTCTTGCATTGCTTCTAGAGATAAAAGTGATTTTGAGTTTGCTACTAAAACAGTTGTGTGAAAATCTTGTTCAATTGCAATACAAGTTTTCCCACTGAAATTTTCTATTTCTAGAGATACTTTAAAAAATTTATAATTTTCTTCTGTTCCCCAGCGTTTAAAATAGAGTTCTTTAAAAATTTTATAAGGATAATTCTCTTTATCTAAAAGAGAGCTTATCAATACTTCATTTTCACCTGTGCTTAAGGTAACAATAGTAATTCTTATCGAAATTGTCTGATTAAAATCTATGCCAGGAAATAATTCTTTTAATTCAGCTCTTGCCGCTCGCGTGGCTCTTTTAAGTGAAATTTTAATGACCGTGTCTCTTTTGCCAGACTTTTCAACTTCATTGACTTCTTTTAAGAACTTAGTGCTACTTCTCATTAGAAAATGAATGTCATTTTTTAATAAATATACAAGGAGAGCTAAAGAGGGATAGCCGCGATCAAAAATAACTAAAAGCTGTTTAAGATCTATTCCTAAGGACTTAATTGATTCAAAATGTTGAATTGCTAAAGCCCTTTCATTCGAAGCGTAGGGTGCTAGATTTGCATCCCAAGTTATCCCATTGATCACATCATGCAGAGAAGAAATTCGACCCATGGGAACTTTCGACGTCGTCTGATTAGTTGCGACACCATATTTATCAAAAATTTCTGGAGAATTATTAGGAAGTTCAGCTGTTGAACCATCAATAGCCATTATGACTAATCCATGCAACTTTTTAACAGGGTTATCATTATAAAATTCTTTGAGCAAAACATGATTCATTTCTCTAAAAGCTTCTGGTGATAACTTTGCCCGAGCTTTTGTTACAGCTGCCCGAGAAAAATTCTTCTTGATTTCACAATTTTTGCAGAAAGCAATTTGCTCTTTTGGTATACTTTTCTTTAGCTGATTTAAAATAAAAGAAAATATAACTGGAAAAGGTAATAGACGCCTCCTAAGAAATGACTTAGGGCCGATTCTATTTTTATTTATAAATTTTTCAGAATGAAGAAGTCTTCTCATTTTTTCAAAAATATACGATGCTTTTTTCATGATATTCCATTTGTGTTAGTTTGCAAGACAACACGGAATATCATGAAACCTTATTTATGTCCATAAAATTCTAAAGATCAGCCACTTAATCCTTAAGTTAACGACATTGGGCTTTAGCCTGCACCGTTTAATGACAATTGACCAAATTTCTGTATTATCATTTGCGGTGAAATACAGTGAATTATTTTAATCTCATGTGGAGAAATAATAACTTTCTCCACAATTAATCTTATAATTTTTTGTTTATCCTTAAAAGTTAAATTCTCTGCAGAGAGCTGCATTCCTTTTAGGATGCTTTCAAGGCCGTTTTCTAAATCTTTTATATTTTTATTATCAAATTTTACTACTTGAATTCTTTTAATTTCCTTTTCAAAAGCATTTCGACGCTTATCAGATTCTTGATGGCGTTTCTTTAACTCCTCTAGGTCGATCAGTCCATTTTGATAGGCATCCAATAATCGATCTCTTTCTTGGCTAATTTTAGAAAGTTCTTTCTTACAAGTTAATTCTATTTTCTTATAACTTTCTTGATCGGATGATTCTATTGCCCTTCTGGATAATTCTGAACGCACTAAGGAAGGATTTTGCAACATCTTTATAGTTTCACTATACACTAGATCATCTAACTCTTGTTGATATGCCCAACCATTCGAACACTTCTTTAGTTTTTTATCTCCGTGAGTTTTGCAATAATAGTAACATTTAATACGGTCTTTATACTTGCGAGAACGCTTATAAAATGGATGACCACATACTCCACAAAAAACTAAACCTTGCAAAAGGCTAAGTTCTTTTGTATTTCGCAAAGCCAATTCTCTATTTACTTGCAATTGTTTCTGGGCCTGCTCAAAGTCACTTTCACTGATAATTGAGGGCATCGCAATAGGTATCCATTTGTCTTCTGGTAATTTTT
>JACDGH010000346.1 GCA_013815395.1 Parachlamydiaceae bacterium | reverse complement strand
GCCTAATATATAATTGACCCCATACCACGTGAAGCTGATTGCCATCAAACCGACAATCGAACCGACAGCCAATCCATAATTTTGGATTTTTTTAAAAGTATAGGCATGAATAATAAGTACATAGATGCATGCTGAGATAAATGCCCATGATTCTTTGGGATCCCAATCCCAAAATCTGCCCCAGCTTTCAGCCGCCCAAACGCCACCTAAAATTGTTCCGGGTATCAGTAAAGCTACCCCAATGTACATGGTCTGCAAGAGACAAATTGCCAAAAATTGTCCCGATGGCAACTCTTGTCTTTTCATTGCACAAGTGAGTAGATAAAAGTGAGCCAGCACGCCACATACAATAAAGACTCCATAGCTTGCGACGATCATTAAAACATGAACAATAAGCCAATATTGTGAATCAAGCACGGCTTGCACGTTTTCCATGCTCGCATCAACATCAGCTAATTTTAATAAAATTAGCAAACAGCTAGAAGCTAATGTCGCCGCAATTAAAATGATATTTTGACGAAGGACAGCAAAAAGGCCTAAACCAAGAAGCATTGCCACCCAAGGAACATAAACTATAGTTTCGAACATATTTGAAACAGGAGGGCGTTGTAGGACGTAACAGCGCAACACCAAAATAAGTGTGTGAATAGTCAGGCCTAAGATAAGAAAAGCTAGGGCCCAATGAAATATTTTTTTAACTTTTGTTGTATAGCCGATCAGAAACAAAATTAACGCTAAACCATATGCAAGCAGGCTTATTTCAATCAATGGAAGGCGATAATACAAAGTTTCTATTTTTAATTGCCATTTTGAAGGGTAGAATAACTGCTTATTGATTGCCTCACGATAAGGCTGTGCGAGGATCGAGGCATAGGCTTTCTCATAAATTACTGAAAATTGATCGACTGCTTGCTCTAAAGATAAACGTATTGATTCGACATCTTCTTCAGGCACGCGATTGTAATATTTAAGAGCTTTTTCTTTAATGACATTGTAGAAAAGGCGGAGATTATAAAAATCTTCATTAGAAAAGGACGTGAAGTTTGGAATATCAATAAGTGCTAGCTGATTGGGATCAGTTATTTGGAGATTTAAAGCATGCAACGAGTACCATTCCCCTCTGTGCATTTTTGAGGGAAGCATTTTTAGGGTACTACCCGATGCTCGTAATCGACCTTCTATATCTGCATTGTTCAATTGATTCATTACTGGCAAAGAAAGTTCATTATAGCCTTTTAAATGTAGGAATAATTGCAAAATCTCTTCTGCAAAATGTTTATTTTCATTTTCAGTTTGTTCTATATCGAAATATCCTGAAGTCAAAGGCATATTCACATACAAAAAATTCCATGGAGGAGTTGCTGGTGCAGTTGTAACCATAAGTACGCCTTCTTGCAGGCTTAACCATAATCCAGCTGTTAAGGCGCGCAATTCTTGCTTGTTGCTGCGCGAGCGATTAGTGGGTGATTGATAACTTTTAATATATTCATAAGGCAGAAGTATACGCATAAGATTCAAATTTGATTTATTATCTTCATACAAAGCATGTGTTAATTCTTTGTAGCTAAAGCGCGAATTAGAGAGATCTAAATTAAGAGATTTTTTTACTTCAGCGTAATGAATCCAAAACAGGGGAGCGTGGTCCATAAAAGCATGACCTAAAAGATGCGCTTTCCAAGTTAATTCTAAAGCTGAATTATTTGTAGCTTGAAATAATTGTAGATCGTCCCGTTTAAGCTGTTGAAGGTGATAGAAGTCGTGTAACCATAAGCGTGCTGCTGGCTCTAGAGATCTAAATCTCCCTTGAAAGGCTACAGGCAGATCTTTAGTCCTTTCAAAAGGACCGGCAGATAATTGAGGAATTACTCCAGAAAGTAGAAGGGAAAAAACTATTAAACAAAAGTTCTTATATAATAGATGTCTGCATTTGTAAAATAAATTTTTAGGCATGCTATTTTTTTTCCTTTTGCTTTCTGTAGGGTTTCATCCAAAAAAGTAATATAATGCCTAGACTTAATATAATCGCTCCGGGATAGGTGAGCCAGTATTTAGCAGGATCGTGATTAACGACTATTTGAATGCGTTTGACGGAAGATTCGTCTCCCGATGTGATATTGGAAAGATAGAAACGATACCCATCCCATGTTTCATGCACTTGGTTCATGCTAATTGTTTTTTCAAAGCTTTCGCCGGAGCGCAAATCAGTGACGATTATATCACTTTCATAACTAAGGGCTTGCTGGGAATTAGCATAGTTGATCTGGTGAGCTTGCCGAAGGCGTATATTATAAGGAATTTCTTCAAAAAGTGGTTGGAAGCGCAGTAAATAAGCTCCATTGAGAATCGGCCATTTTAACCCCTGGGCAAAGCGATCGTAGCCTAATGATAAGG
>JACDGH010000061.1 GCA_013815395.1 Parachlamydiaceae bacterium | reverse complement strand
TGCTATCAAGCAAGCTCACCCAATGTTCCGCTGCCATCTTCATCTTATCCGGCTAAATCTTACGTGCTTTCTCAATCACTACCCACGCCTATGCCCTCAACATCAACATCCATCTCTAAAAGTGAGATCGCGGTGGTGTTACCATTACCACCCGCGATTAAGAAAAAAACAGTTCGCCATCAATGGGTGATTGTAATCGATCCTGGGCATGGTGGCGTTGATTATGGGACGAATTCTTTAATCAAACCAAAAGTTCATGAAAAATATTTAAATCTTACAACTGCTGAAATGTTAAAGAAATATCTTGAGCAATATGGCTATAAAGTAGTGATGACTCGCAATGACGACACTTTTATATCATTAGAAAATCGCGCTGAATTTGCCAATAACTTAAATACAAAGCTTTTTGTTAGTGTGCATTACAATTCTGCGCCGAACATTTTGGCTGAAGGTGTGGAAGTGTTCTATTATCGCACAGATACTGATAAATCACGCGTCAGCGAATCTAAACTTCTCGCTCAATGTGTGCTAGATAAAATCTTAAAGAATACTAAGGCAAATTCGCGGGGCGTAAAACACGGCAATTTTGCAGTCATTCGTCGGACTAAAATGCCTGCTATACTTGTTGAAGGAGGTTTTTTATCAAATACTGAAGAAATGAATAAAATTAAAACCCAAGCCTATCAGAAAAAGATTGCTCAAAGTATTGCGCAAGGGATTAAAGATTTTTTGGCAAAAGAAAATGTGATGGCTGAAAGAAAATAATTGTAGAAATGTCCTCGGCGCGACTCGAACGCGCGGCCTGTTGCTTAGGAGGCAACCGCTCTATCCACCTGAGCTACGAGAACGTGTTTGCTTGATCGTACGAAATTCCCTCCTTAATCTCAACTCAAATATGTTTTTCTGCAGAGCAAAACGATAATTTTATGTCTGGCTTGAATTCTTCTTCTCATTTTTGTTGAATTCTTCTTTTGAATAAAAAAATGAAATATTGTATAATATAAATATTGTTCTTTTGTTTTAAAAGCTATTTTAATATTTGATATTTCACTTTACTAAATTCAGCTGTCTTGCGCGAAGGGCTTTTTCTCTTAATTGACTTTATAAACTTTAACCAAATGCGAAAAATATGGCTAAAAATAAAATTATTGTAGTAGGTGGTGGGTTTGCTGGTCTTAATGTTCTGAATACACTTAAAAATGCAGATGTTGATATTTTGCTTCTTGATAAAACCAATCACCATTTATTTCAACCTCTGCTTTACCAAGTGGCGACCTCAGCGCTTTCTTCCGCTGACATTGCGGCGCCTTTAAGAGATATTTTTAAAAATCAAAAGAATGCAAGCGTTCTTCTCATTGATGTGGTCAAGGTTGATAAGCATAACAAGACGGTGAGTGCGGCCTGTGGAGAAACTTTTTCCTATGATTATTTAGTTTTGGCACCGGGGAGCAACCACTCTTATTTTAATCATCCGGAATGGGAACAGTTTGCACCAGGGTTAAAAAATCTAAACGATGCCAATCAAATTCGTGATAATATCATCATGAGTTTTGAAAAGGCAGAACGAGCAACGGACTCTTCAGATAGCAAAAAATTTATGACTTTTGTCATTATTGGTGGAGGTCCCACCGGTGTTGAAATGGCAGGTGCGATTGCCGAGCTAGCTCACTATTCTTTAAACGGCAATTTTAAAAATATCGATCCTCGTAAATCCAGCATTTATCTGATTGAAGGAGTCAATCAGGTTCTCCCTATTTTCCCCCAAGATTTGGCCTCAAAGGCTAAAGGATATTTAGAAAAAATGGGGGTGCAGGTTTTACTTAATACTACTGTGACAGATATTAATGAGAAGGGGGTTTGGTTAGGTAACCGGCTGATTGAAACGTCTAACATTATCTGGGCAGCTGGCAATCAAGCGTCGCCCATTTTAAAATTTTTAGACGTCCCGCTTGATAAATTCAATAGGGTAATTGTAGAGCCCGATCTATCCATACCAGGTTACCCAGAAATTTTTGTTATAGGAGATGCGGCCTGCTCTATTGGTATCGATGAAAAACCTCTTCCCGGCTTTGCACCGGTAGCCATACAACAGGGTAAATATGTGGGAAAAATCATAAAAAAACAGATACCAAAAAAAGATCGAAAGCCGTTTGTTTATTTTGATAAGGGGCTGATGGCAACTGTTGGAAGTGGAAAAGCAATTGCTATGTCGGGTAAAATAAAGCTTTCTGGTTTTATAGCATGGCTTGCTTGGAGTATGATTCATATCATTTATCTAGTTACTTTTTCTAACCGACTTTTTGTTTCTATTAAATGGTTTTATTTATATTTGATGCACAAAAGAAAATCTAAGATTATTGTTGGGCCTATTAAGTAATTAAATGTGGTTTTTGGGAAGAATTGGGGGCGGGATTTCTTTGGGTAGTTTTTATACGTTTTAGAGGCTAAGGGGAAACGCAGAGACGGAGAGGAACGCGGAGGCGCCGAGAAAGTTGGTTATCTGGAATTTACAGGCGAGAGGATTTAAAAAATTAGTAGATCGAACTTACAAATTCGAGCTAAATAGAACTTTTAATTTTGTCGCTCCTTCTTTAAACTATACGTTATACTCATTTAGTTCTCACCGTCTCCGCGTTTCTCCCCGTCTCTGCGTTTCCCCTTAAGCCTCTAAAACGTATAGAAGCGGGACGAAAAGGACAGGCCGTACAGAGTCTTTATGAAATGTTCATCGTCTTATCCAATGCTTTAATACCACCCATCAAGTCTATTTTCTGTGTAAACCTTTTAATTTCACCCCCGCCCCCAATTCTTCCCAAGAACCTTAAATGTGTATTTATTATAATGTTTAATTAAGTAAAAATTACCTTTAAGCGATTTTGATTTTCTTCTCGTTTGAATTGTGAAAAGTAGGGCGATATAGTGCTTGTAAGTCTTTTAAGTAAGGTGAGAAGATTATAATTTTTAGATATATTGAATTATAAATAGCAAACAGCATATAATGAATTTGTAAGTAATTGTAGTTAAATTTTTTATAGTTTTGAATTACCAGTTTGACTGCTGATAGGGATACCTGGTTGACATAGAAGCCCATCAACGATAATTAACAGGTGAAGGGAGCATGACGCTGAAGCTAGAGCTTCCGGACTTAAGTCTACGAACTCGAATTTCAGGAAGTGGACCCACTTATACTAACCTTGTTGATTGCTTAGTCCCAAACCCATCGGCAGTCTTTTTTTTCCACTTTTCTTTAATCTTTCCAATGTGGCTTAAATGAACGTGGCCGGGATGAACTTATAAAAATTCAATCTCGACCACGTTTCGGTTTAATTAGGGTAACTAAGTTACCTTAAATAAATCTATTTGATTTCGCGTTCGTGCCTTTCGTGCACTTCACATTCCCTACACTTTGGACAGCCTTTAAAAAATCCTACTAACATAGCTAAGCCAGCAAGGCCGACTACGGTATATATAATGCGCGATGCCACAGATTCTACCCCAAAGATGTGATCAACAAGGTTATAGTCGGCAATACCAACTAATCCCCAGTTAAGCGCGCCAATGATAACAAGGGCACAAACAACTTTACAGAGCACGCATTTTTCTTTTAACATACAAACCTCCTGTTATAACTAAGGATATTTGCATTGGGAGATCTTCATAAATATAATTTAATAATCTCCGGAACGCCATAATTTTATTATAATTCATATATAATATTTATTTCTACAAATAATTAATAATTAATTAACATTCTTTTAATAAACCTGTATAAGTCGGGACATGGCAGGGTAGCCTGGTTATTTACTCCACGGTGAAATTTTACTGTTTAAGAATTAATGCGGATTTTTTATATAGGTGATACTGGAGCTAATGTAATTTGATAGATAAAACGCCTAGTGTAGGATTTTGTTCATTTTTTACACGCTTTTCAATAAATGCAAAGCTATTGGAGGTAGAATGGGAATTTTTAATCGCGATGAAACCCCCGGAAGCGGCGGTGGTATTAGTGGGCGCATTATAGTGGCTGTTTTGATCGCTCTTTTTGGTCTCTTCACGTATTTTACCCATACGCAAGAGAATCCAGTCACCCATGAAAAGCAACATATTTCGTTAACTCCTAATGAGGAAATTCGCCTTGGCTTGGAATCAGCCCCATCAATGGTCGCCGAAATGGGCGGGGAAGTCTCCGTAAATGATCCTAGAGCTCAAGAGGTTTCTAAAATTGGAGAATTTATTGTTTCTAAGACTGAAGCTGTAACAAGCCCTTGGAAGTTTAAATTTCACCTTTTAGCTGACAAAAATACTATTAATGCTTTTGCATTGCCTGGAGGTCAGGTATTTATCACGCTTGGACTTTTAAACAAGCTTCAGACAGAAGCTCAGTTAGCAGGCGTGCTTAGTCACGAAATGGGACACGTTATTGAAAGGCATTCTGCACAGCAAATGGCTAAAAGCCGCTTGGGGGAATTACTAGTGGTTGGAGTCGGTATTGGAGCTTCTGGCGATCAGCAATCCTCGAATTTGTATAATCCAATGGTGATCGCATCAGTTGTTAATCAAATGATACAACTGCGCTATAGTCGCCACGATGAATCTCAGGCAGACCTATGGGGATTGAAACTTATGGAAGAAGTCGGATTCGATCCGCGAGCCATGATTGAAGTAATGAATATCTTAAAAGCTTCTGGAGGGGCAGGTCACAAGATTGAATTATTTGAAACTCACCCAAATCCAGATTTAAGAATTCAGCAAATTAACGCCTATTTAGAACAACATCCCCCAGGCATTAGTAGTTTGAAAGAGGGAAAAAATCTAAAAGATATTTTTAAAGAAATTGAAGAGTAAAGATGCCACGCGCAGGAAATTGTGTATTTGGATGACCCCAAATGTACAATTTCCTGCGCGTAATTAATTTTACTAAATTTTCTTTCTATTGAAATGAATACATTAAGGTGTGACTACAGATTCACGTTCCCAAAAGCGAATATTTTTGCATGCATCCATGAATTTTACTACATCGTGAGATTCCCGCAATTCTATACACCCTTTGTCAAGTTCTGATGTCAAGCCTAACCTTTCAAAAAAAGGTTTGGAATCACTTAAATAACCAATAAATTTTAAATGCGTAAACGCATCATTGACGAATTGACGTGCGGCTGGATGTTTGGATAATAATGCTGTACCTGCGGTAGTTGCAAGGATTACAATGGCATCGTAAAGCACTGAAGGCGCGCCTTCTAGTCTTTGATCTGCAGCGACTTGTTTGCCAGAAGCTGTTTTAACTCCACCAACTGTGAATGAAATGATTTCAAAAGAGGCTTTCTCGGTATCAATTTTAGTTTTTAGTGCTTCGAAAAGATCATCATTTAGCCCATCAGTAATGATAATGCCAACTTTTCTTCCTTCAAATGTCTTAGGAGGATTCAAAGCAATACTTAAGGCTTTTGAAGGCTTGAGATCATGTCGAGTTTTAACGGCTGGCTCTACCGGAACAATTTTTTCGTGCATGCCTAAACCTTTTGCCACGCGACTTGCAAGTTCTTCATCAATATGTGGCAAATGAGAGACTAACCGAAGTCGAATTGGGGGCTTTTGTACTTTGCTCAATTCAAAAATTAATGCGTTGGCAATATGCCCTTGTTCCAAGGGTGTTTGACTGATATAAAATTGTCTTGCTTGACTGTAATGATCAGCAAAACTTTCAGAACGTTCGCGAATTTTGAGTCCATTTTCTTCCGAGGCAAAACTATGGAACCCTTGGGGAGACTCTCTGGGGCCACCCTCTTTTTCTCCCCAAGAATTTGGTTCATAATTAACTCTGCCTTTAGGATTCATCATAGCCATGTGGCCATCCTGTTGAAAGTGATGGAAAGGGCATTTAGGGGCATTGATGGGAAGATGGGTGAAATTGGGACCACCCAAACGCTTCACTTGGGTGTCAAGATAAGAAAAATTGCGACCTTGCAACAACGGATCGTTAGAGAAATCAACTCCAGGGACAATGTTGCTTGTACAAAAAGCAACTTGTTCCGTTTCAGCAAAAAAATTATCTACACAGCGATCTAAAACCAGACGTCCAACAATCCGTATAGGCACTTCTTCTTCGGGGATGAGTTTGGTGGCATCTAGCACATCAAACGCAAAAGATTCGGCAAATTTTTCATCAAATAATTGAAGTCCAAGCTCCCATTCAGGAAAGTTGCCAGATTGAATGGCATTCCATAAGTCTCTACGATGGAAATCAGGGTCAGCACCATTAATTTTTAAAGCTTCATCCCAAAGCACTGATTGCATTCCAAGCTTGGGTCTCCAATGGAATTTAACAAAAGTTGATTTGCCTTCTTTTGAAATTAATCGAAAAGTATGCACACCAAATCCTTCCATGAAGCGGAAAGAACGGGGAATAGCTCGATCAGACATAGCCCACATGATCATATGCATGCTTTCTGGCATCAAGGAAATAAAATCCCAAAAATTATCGTGCGCTGTTTGAGCTTGAGGAAATTCTCGATCAGGTTCTGGTTTGGCAGCATGAATCAAGTCTGGAAACTTAATGGCATCTTGAATAAAGAAGACGGGCATATTATTGCCTACGATATCCCAGTTGCCTTGTTTAGTGTAAAGCTTTACAGCAAAACCACGTACATCTCGTGCTAAATCCGCAGAACCTTTGCTGCCTGCTACAGTGGAGAAACGTACAAATGCAGGAGTTTTTTCGCCTGCTCGCTGAAAAATATCAGCTGAAGTGATATCTGCTAGTGGTTCATAATTTTCAAAAAAACCGTGGGCAGCATATCCTCGGGCATGCACTACGCGCTCAGGAATTCTCTCATGATCAAAATGAAATAGTTTTTCGCGTAAATGAAAATCTTCTAGGGTTGTGGGTCCTCTATTTCCAATTTTGAGGGAATTTTGATCATCAGAAACGGGGACACCTTGCTGTGTTGTTAAAATGGGTGTGTAATGGCTAGCAAGTTGATGGAGTTCTCCTCCGTGACCTTTAATTGTTTCGGATTCTTTCTGTTTTGATTTCATACGCCCTCAGTTTAAAGTTTCAAGATTTTTTTAATTTAAAATAAACACTGATATTTGCGAAGGGAAATCGAGAAGATTAACCAACCTAATCACGACCTGCTTTCTAAAAATCACACCAAATGAAAATCAGAAAAGGCTTAGAGAGATATTTTTACTTAAATTAACCTACCGTAAGTTGCAAATTCTCACTTCATTTTTTGAAGATTAGTAGAGCCGCACTACCGAGGCTGACAGGAAATAGCTGAAACTAGGTCATTTGCATTTGGAGTGCGTCAGCTCCTGCTGCGCCCTTTAATTCATGAGATCACTCTAAGCTTCCTAGCATAATGTGTGAAGCTGTCTACAGCAAAAAAAAAGGCAGACTTCGTCCAAAGTAGATTCATAGTGCGAAGCCTGAACTTAGGTTAAGATAAGAGCCTATTTAAAGAATCGGCAAATTGCTTGACATCTTTTGGTCCAAACGCTGCGGGCCCACCTATATTTAAGCCACCATCGCGAAGTTCTTTCATGAAGTTGCGCATAGATAAAATAGAGCAAATTGTTTCTTCATTATAAATTTCACCTCTAGGATTGAGAGCGATAGCCTTTTTTTTCAAAACTTGAGCTGCTAATGGAATGTCGGCGGTGATCACAACATCGTGGATTTCAACCTGATCAATAATGTGCATATCAGCGGCATCGAATCCTTTACTCACAATGATCAACTTGATGAGATCACTTTGGGGGAGAAGTTGAAATGAGTTTGCTACGAGTACAACGTTTATATTCAAGCGACGGCTTGATTTAAAAATGATCTCTTTAACTGCTTTTGGACAAGCATCACCATCAATCCAGATTTTATTCGGTTTATGTCTTGGCATTTTTTTTAATCTCGCATTAATTTTTCTTTTTTAGAGGAAATAAATAATAACTTAAATTCGTAGGAATATTAAACAGAAGTTTTCCTAAACCGGGGAACTTGTTCCTCATTTTGCTTTTGCGCTTTTCTCTTTTGATCGTGTAATTGATTAGACTCTAAAACGTATAAAACTATCGTAAAATCCCGCCTCCAATTCTTCAAGAACCATTTTTCTTAGGACAAAAAAGTCCATGCGATAATTCTACTTATCTTTTGTCCTTGACCCATTTCAAGAGTTTTCACTTGCGTGGGCTTTATTTTATCCAATTCTTTGAATAGGCTTGGAAGGCTACTTGATTTTGAAACGAGAGCTGTGAACCACTTACAATGAATATGGACACTTTCTTTGATCATTTGAGTTATAAATGCAACTTCACCACCAGGGCACCACAGCTCATTGCTTTTTCCGCCAAAATTTAATGCCTTCGTTTTAATGCCTAAGTTTTTATTTTTCCTTGTCGCTGCAGATTTTGCTTCATCAGAAGAAGAGTGAAAAGGGGGATTGCACATAGATATGTCGTATCTCTCTTCTGTTTCAATCATGCCTTGGAAAATATTCAAGGATGACTTTTGTAATCGAATTTCTATCGTATCGTCAAGATTGTTTTGTTTCACAATTTCTTCTGCACATTTAATTGCGATTGGATCGATATCAGTAGCCACAAAGCTCCAACCATAGGATTGGTGACCAATAAGGGGATAGATGCAATTGGCTCCAACTCCAATATCTAAAACCTTTACTTCTTTTCCTAGGGGAATGACACCTTTATTAAAAATACACAATAAATCGGCAACATGATGGATGTAGTCTGCGCGGCCTGGTATAGGAGGGCATAAGTAATGTTCAGGTATATCCCACGTGATATTATAAAAAAATTTTAAAATGGCTTTATTGAGAGTTTTGACCGCAAAGGGATTCGCAAAATCAATCGATTCTTTCCCATACTTGTTTGGCTCAACGAATTTAGCTAGTTGTGGACAACTAATTATTAATTTTTTAAAGTCATATTGACCACGATGAGGATTACGAGGATGTAGCTCTTTTTTTACAGGTGTCATCATTGCCCTTTTTTTTCTGACAACTGTAGCACATTTTGCTTTAAAGAACAAAATTAGACGATGATGTATATATAGTCTTTTCTAAAAAAATTAATTGTTGCTCTTTGCTACGATGTCAGTACATTAGGAAATAGAAAGTGCTTATTTATTTAAAAATAATTTTAATTTTATTTTTGTTTTTTATTTTCTATATTTTTTATCTAATCTTTGCCATCCATCAATCAATATCTAATTCAGAAAAAATTATTAACAATACTATTCCTTATGAACAACATCCTCCTAATCCGGAAATTTATATTTTAGTTGCTGGAGATAGTACTGCGGTAGGAGTGGGAGCTACTGAAAATGTAAAATCTACAGCAGGAAGGCTAGGCACGCAATTCCCAAATGCTGATATAAGTAACATAGGAGTAAGTGGAGCAAAGCTAAAAGATCTTTTATTGGTGCTACAAAAACAACAAAGCAAAAACTATAACCTGCTCGTTTTACAAATTGGTGCAAACGATATTACCCATTTTACCTCGTATAATAGTGTTAGAAATGAACTTTCTGAGATTTTGGCGCTTGCCAGCGAGTTCAGTGCAAAAATCATTCTTTTGACATCAGGAGATATTGGGCGCGCACCCGTATTTCACTGGCCTTTTTCAAGAATTATGACTGCTCGTACCTTAAAAGTACGCGAAATTTTTATTGAAGAGGCATCAAAATATAAAAAAGTCTCCTACGTCGACCTATATTTAGATCGAAGCGAAGATCCTTTCGAAAAAGATTTAAAAAAATATTACGCGTCGGATTCTTTTCACTTAACAGATGATGGTTACGGTGTGTGGTATTTCTTTGTACAAAAACATTTATAAGGTTGATGTTTTAGTGAGAATGAGTTAAGAATTTTTTTAGGGCTATTTTACAAAACATCTTAGAGAATTAGAATGCATATTCCTCATCAAAATAGTATGAGTAAAGTTCCTGCCGTCACTTTGGCATTCTGGATTATTAAGATTGCTGCGACCACGCTCGGTGAAACTGCCGGTGATGCTTTATCGATGACGATGAATCTAGGAGATGCATTAGGCTCCGCTATTTTTTTCGTTTTTTTTCTTATTACAGTTGCCGCGCAAGTCGCATCAAAAAACTTTCACCCTTTTTTATATTGGGCTGTCATCGTCGCGACCACTACAACGGGTACGACAATGGCAGATTTTGCTGATCGATCACTTGGTATTGGATATGTGGGAGGTTCATTAATTCTTTTCCTTGTACTGATGTTTGTACTGGGGCTTTGGTATATCTGCATGGGGTCGGTTTCCGTTAGCAATATCACTTCATCTAAAGTTGAATTGTTTTATTGGGTAACAATTCTTTTTTCAAATACTCTTGGAACTGCTCTTGGTGATTTTTTAGCGGATTCATCTGGCCTAGGATATGAAGGGGGAGCGCTTGTCTTTGCGGCATTACTAGCATTAATTGCAGCGGCTTACTATTATACCAAAATTTCTCGCACACTGCTTTTTTGGATGGCCTTTATTTTAACACGTCCGTTAGGAGCGACGCTTGGTGACCTCCTCACTAAACCTCATCCTCATGGCGGTCTCGATCTCGGTCGCTTCAATTCTTCCTTTGTTATAGCCATTTTTATGATCATCTGCATTTTGATCACTTATAAAAGAGATGGGCATGATCATAAAATTTGAAAAATTTAAACGTTATTACCCAATTATAACTATTATAATGTTAATAATAATTGCTTATTTTTCAGGTGTTACTGATTATTTGACTAAGAAAAATTTTGAATTTATTCATCAAGCTTGTATGGATTATGTCGATAAGCATCCCTACTTAGGACCATTTATATTTATGGGAGTTTATGTCATTTATGCTTCTCTGGCTTTGCCAGGAATCTTACTACTGACGATATTAGGTGGTTTTATTTTTTCTCAACCGTTTAGTACTTTATATGTTATTTTATCCGCTACAATTGGAGGATCTATTCTTTTTTTGTCAGCTAAAACAGCTTCAGTAAATTTTTTAAGCTCAAAAACTAATCCTATTATTAATAAAATGGAAAAGGGATTTCACCAAAATGCTGCCAGATATTTATTGATTTTAAGGTTAATTCCTCTTTTTCCTTGCTGGCTTGTGACAGTAGCTTCAGCGATATTTCAAGTGAGGTTTCGGACTTTTATTTGGACAACTTTTATAGGCATTACACCTTGTGCATTTTTCGTAACTCAAATGGGCGCAAGTATTATGATGATGTTGGGGAATGAGGGTCCATGGACTTTCAGTTCACTATTATTTCATCTGCATCATTAGAGTTATAATAAAGTCATGTCGATTTTTTTCTAAATCGTTTCAGTGCGATGGGCACTAAGGCTGTTATCCCCAAAAGGATTAAGGCCATTTTTATTTGTGTATTAAAAATTGTGCTTAGTGAAAAGGGTTCATTATTTTCCAAGATTTTTTCTAATCCAGCGCCTGCTAATGTGAACACTAAAGTCCCTGGAAAAATACCCACTAGGGTAGTCCATACAAAGGTTAAGAGGGAGACACCAAAAAAAGCAGGTGCTATATTAACCAGCCAAAAAGGAAATAAAGGAACAAACCTTAAGAAAAGTAGGTAGCTGGCCGCATTTTCTTGAA
>JACDGH010000060.1 GCA_013815395.1 Parachlamydiaceae bacterium | reverse complement strand
TTCTAGCGCCGCTTTTGTCAATTTATAAGGAATAGACAGAAAATGAATGATAGTTCGAGCGAAATTGAAAACTATAATGAGTTAAAGTTTTCAAGAGAGCAGGGGTTTTTTGATAAAAGTAGAGGAATAAGAGTACTTATTGGGGTACTTTTTATTTTGGCATTATTTTTTGTCTTGCATTTTCGTGAAATTCATGTGGAAGTTCTGGAATTTAATAGCATCGCTCCCGGATACGTTGTTGCTCAAGTTGATTTTGACTTTTTGGATGAAGAAAGTACGATCATTATTCGACAAGAAGCTGTACGTGATATTGGCAAAATCTACCAAATTGCACATAAAGAAATACGTCAGCGTCGCATCGAGTTTGAAAACTTTCTGATTTATAATCAAAATTGGCGTAAAGGTGCTATCAACACTTCTTTTGAAGAGATCTATCGCGGAATGGATGTTTTGGAAAAAGGACTGCTTCTAATCAGGTTCACGGATCCACGTACATTGCAAAACATGAATAAGTTGCACCTGCCGGTCACTCATTATCTGATCTATACCCCAGTTGATTCGCCCGAAGGAGTGACTTTCCCAACTCAAGTTTGGGAGGCTATTGGGACTCTTGCATTTTCTAGCGACACTCAACACCCAAACGTGACGTCTTTTCTTATAGGATACTTTCAAACCAAGACATGGGCGATAGAAGAAGATTTACATGCTGAGCGAGGGCTGCGAAGAAGAATTCAAAGTAAAATTGAAGATAAGTACACGCATGTTAATGCCGGCAGCCGCATCATCGACCAAGGTGAGCGAGTGACGGCCCGACATATTGCTATGTTGCAGGCAATGAAAAAAGCTCTCAGTGATCAACGCAATTTGTGGCATCCTTTAACATTATTGGGTAGCCTATGCATGACACTTTTATTAACTGCAATTTGCATCGCTTATTTGCACATTAACCATCGCCAAATTTTATTTTCAAACCGCAAATTATTCTTACTGGTCACCGTCATTATCCTCACATTTTTCCTTTCAAAAGCAATCGAATTTTTCTTGCTGACTTCAAAATCCAATTTAATAGAAGTCGTGCGATATCCTTTATTGGTGCCTTTTGCAGCGATATTGCTGTGTAGTTCAATGAGTTCTAATATAGCAACTTTTGCCAGCGGTTTTCTTACCATAGTTTTTACGCTCACCCTGGCTTTTGAACCTCAAGGTTTCATGATCATAAATTTAGCCGCTGCTCTTGTGGCTATTTTAAGCACCCGTAATTTGCGTCGCCGAAAAGAGGTATTTGTGGCCTGTGGTAAAGCCTGGCTATGTAGTATTATTGTCATTTTTTCCCTGCATTTTTATCAAAATACACTCTGGAATGTGACTATTCTTTCCGATATTATTAGCGCCGTTATATTTATGATGCTAACGGCAATTTTAGTGGTAGGCATTCTGCCCTTAATTGAGTCGGCCTTCCGTATTATGACGGATGTAACTTTAATGGAATACATGGATCCAAATAATGATTTGTTGCGCCGCTTAACTATTGAAGCTCCAGGAACTTATCAACATTCTGTCGTCGTCGGTAATTTGGCTGAAGTAGCCGCCTTGGCAATCGGAGCTAATGGACTATTTTGTCGAGTGTCAACTTTGTATCACGATATTGGCAAGATGGTCACCCCCCAATATTTTACTGAAAATCAACAGGGGGGGATGAATATTCATCAACTTTTAACTCCTCAAGAATCAGCTCAAGTTATTATTGCACATGTGAGTGAGGGTGTGGCCCTGGCGCGCAAAGCTGGACTTCCAGAACAATTTATCGATATTATTAAAGAACATCATGGAACTACTCTGACTTATTACTTTTACAGAAAGCAATTGGAAAAGATGAAAGGGGATAAATCCTTGGTTGATGAAAAAGAATTTCGTTATGCCGGACCTAAACCTCGTAGTAAGGAATCTGCCATCATAATGATTGCTGATACAGTAGAGGCGGCCTCACGCTCGCTCGATAAAATTACTGAAGAAAGTTTGATGGAGCTAGCTTCTCGATTGATCAAAGAAAAGGCAGATGATGGACAATTTGACAATTGCCTTCTAACTTTTGAAGAGCTGGCTATTGTGAAATCGACTTTAATAAAAACTCTTGTGGCCTATGGCCACTCACGCGTTAAATATCCTATGCAGGAAGCTAAAGTGTCTCCGGATACCCTTACGATTCTCGATTCATAGGCAAATATGTTTTCACACAAAAAAAAATCAGAAGAACGTTTTTCGCTAGCTTTGGTGACGGGCGCTAGTTCAGGTATAGGAACGGCTCTTTGTCACTTATTGGCGGCTAAACAAATCCCATTAATTATTACTGGACGCGACGTGGAGCGCTTGAATGCGCTGGCTGCAGAATTGTTGCCATTCGTCGATGTGATCGTCTTGGCCGCCGATCTAGCAGACGCTGAAGGGCGGGGCAAAATTGTTAAATGTATGCATGAATATCACCCTAATTTAGTGATCAACAATGCTGGATTTGGTCTTTACGGCGAAGCTTTGACCTATGAAACTAATGCTCAATTAGAAATCGTTCAGGTAAATGCTACAGCAGTTCTCGAATTAACTTTAGAAGGCGCGCGCGCGATGATTTCTGCGCAACAAAAGGGGGTAGTTATAAATGTATCTTCTGCGGCGGCCAAGCAAGTATTCCCTTGTTTAGCTGTATATTCTGCCACGAAAACTTTCGTAAATCAAATCACAGAGTCTTTAGATCTTGAAATGCAAAAGCATGGTATTAGAGTTTTAGCAGCTTGTCCAGGAATGGTAGCGACAGGCTTTAGTTCACGAGCAGCTGGCCAACTACTCAATCCTAATGAAAAAGGAGTGATGACCGCATCTTTTGCTGCTGAAGAAATTTGGTGGCAGATTGAAAAAAGAAAATGTATACATATTTTTGATTGGAAAGTACGCTTAGCAACTTTCTTTTCTTATTTTTTGCCCAAATCATTCAAGGCTCGAATTCTAATAAAAAGTGTCGAATCGCGTCATCCGCCACGCAAAATCATCCTTCCTCCAAGCCATCCTTAAGTTTGCCTCAAACTTAACCTTAATTTTTGACTCAGTTTTTAACGCAAAGGTGCATGAAATAGCGTTGGAACGAAATAACGATATAACGATATAACGATACGATATGAATGATATAACGTTAATAACGACATAAAAATTATAAACGATAGACGTCGTAATCCTTAAGTTTTTTTATCGTTCCAATCGTTCTTATCGTTTATATCGTTATATCGTTACCGCGCCAAAGCACAAGGTATTTGCCCGTAAGGTGCAATAGGAAGGCTGAGCCCTTTGCACCATTGCACCTTTGCGTTAAAAAAATAAGTCAAAAATAAGGGTTTGAATTGATTTGACCCAATATTTGCATCAAGAAAAGAGGCTATAAGCGGAAATGTCTAGCTGAAAAAAACGCTTAGGCGGATACTGTTATTGAACCAAATATTAAACCAAATATTAATGTGTGTATCCTATGTCTACATTTGCTGATTTTAATCTTGACCCCCTAATTCAAAAATCCTTAGAGCATATGCAGTATAAGGAGCCTTCTGCCATTCAAGCGCAGACGATGCCCTTGATAATGCAAGGGCGAGATCTCATTGCTTTAGCCCAAACAGGATCAGGTAAAACTGCAGCTTGCGCTATTCCTGTCTGTCATCGCATAAATACCGAAGTTTCCTATATTCAAGCATTAATTATTGTGCCCACGCGTGAATTGGCATTACAGTATGCTACGGAAGTTCAAAAAATCGGTAAAGATAAGGGTGTGAAGACTTTCGCTGTCTTTGGCGGGGAGGATGCAGCCATGCAGCAATCCAAGCTCAAGCATGGTGTGCATGTGCTAGTGGCAACACCGGGTCGTTTAATTGATTTCATTTATTCCCGACTTATAGATCTTTCGCATGTCGAAACTTTAATCTTAGATGAAGCGGATGAAATGTTGAGCATGGGTTTTTATGACGATTTAGAATTTGTCATCCAATGCCTAGTCCATTCACATCAGACCTTGTTGTTTTCCGCAACGATGCCTGCTGCCATAAGGAAAATTGCCAAGCAACATATGAAAGACCCTGTCGAAGTTGTCTTGACGCGAACTCAGGCAAGTCCAGAATCAATTGAACATCGCTTTCTTTACTGTCGCAATGAACATAAAGGGCCAGCTTTAGTGCATGTGATAGAGAAATTAGAACCTAAGCAAGCCATAGTATTTTGCCGCTCGCGCGATGAAGTCGAAAGAGTTTGCCGCGGTTTGCGTAATAAATTTGATGATGTCGATTTCCTGCATGCGGGTTTAGGTCAAGATGTGCGCACAATTATCACAGGAAAATTTAGAGCCGGACGTATTCGCTTTCTTGTGGCCACTGACGTAGCGGCACGTGGACTCGATTTCTCCGGAGTTACGCATGTATTTATTTTTCATTTGGCAGATGATCCCGAAGCTTATGTGCACAGATCCGGCCGTACTGGACGTCAAGACAGGGAAGGCATGGTCATCACTCTCGTTACTGATCGTGAGTTGCGTTCCCTGAAGCGTGTATTAGAGCTTATTCAGCGTAAACCTATATGGATCGGAGAACCTCCTAAATTTTAAGGATCATTTCTCTCTAAAGTCACACTTCCTGCAAATTTAGGATCCATTTGTTTTATATATAACACATCTCTATTTGGTAAATAACATTTTTGAATACCAAAAACTTCTGGTAGAGGATGATTGTAATCATCAAAAGTGTAAAACATCATTAGCAGACGAAATTTCTTCTGGTAGAGTTGTTGTAATGTGCCCTCCTAAATAAGTGGCTGATGCGTTTTCAGTTAAAAGAGAAATTTTTTTTGGATTTATATTGTCGACGATATTACTCGTTTTATTTTCAAGACCATCTAAAGGACTGCTCATAATTTTTTTCTTAATCTGGTGAGTTATCATTAAGGATTTGTTTAATGCCTGCCACTATAAACAGGATTAAAAAGACAATACATACAATGCCTACAACGGCAGCTTCCATAAATAAGCCAGCAATAATGTGATTCATCGATGTCTCCAAGTTAACAGTTTAAATGAGTGAACTATATTGTCTTTGGCAAAGCCCCTGGAGTGCGTCGGCTCTGCCGCGCCTTTTAATTCAGGAGATTCGTTGAAGCGCCCTGTGATGTGGTATAAGAGGCAAAAGCGAAAAAACTTTATTGCGAAATCATTGTATTCCGTTTAAAATAACCTCCTGAATTGAAGGGCGCGGCAGAGCCGACGCACTCCAGGGGCTTCGCCAAACGCAGTTGTCTTCGTTCTGCTATTCCTTGTCAGCCTCGGAGCTTTCTGTTCTCTTTTTTTCTTTCGCTCACTCTCATGTTAAGAAATTGTCAATCTACGCTTTAAATTCTACGGGCGCATATTATGCAAATAAAAAACTCTTGTCAATAACGATTGCATGATATACCCTTTACCACTCTACATCAATTTTAACATTGCTTAAAAACTCACCTCATATGGTGAAGAAAAATTTAGACTGAGCGAAAGCTCTCGCGATTGAGTAAATAAGTGTCATTTATCTGGAGAAAAACTTATGCAAAAGCAACGAGAACATTGGAGTTCGCACCTAGGCTTTATTCTAGCAGCGGCTGGTTCGGCGATCGGTCTAGGAACTCTATGGAAATTTCCATATGTCACTGGTGAAAATGGCGGCGGCCTTTTTGTCCTCATTTACATTCTATGCACATTTTTTATCGGTATTCCTGTATTTATTGCCGAGCTTATTATAGGACGAAAAGCCCAGCGCGGTGCTGTAGGAATTTTTGCCACATTGAGTGATAACTCTACAGTGTGGAAAGGGGTGGGCTGGCTTGGCGTTGCGTCTTCCTTTCTTATTATGTCCTTCTATAGCGTTTTGGCGGGATGGGGATTAAGCTATGTATTTATGTCGCTTAATGAATTCTACAAAGGGCTTGATGCCGACCAAATTGGGCATGTCTATGAATTGTTATCTTCCTCTGGCGATATTACCCTTTTCTGGCATCTAGCATTTACTGCTATTACTGTTGCAGTTGTATTACCTGGCGTGCGTCATGGTATTGAGTATTGGAGCAAATTCATGACTTCAGCATTATTAGTTATGCTGTTAGTGCTTTGCGTGTACAGTTCCACGCTCGAGGGATTTGGCCAAGCAGTTCGTTTTATTTTCTATCCCGATTTTTCTAATTTCAAGCCTTCTGGCGTTTTAGAAGCGTTAGGCTTATCATTCTTTACTTTGAGTTTAGGACAAGGGATCATGCTCACGTACGGTAGCTACATGCGCCGCACTGAAGACATTCCTAAGACAAGCGCAATCATTGGATGCATGATCGTTTTTATATCCATTCTTGCCGGCTTAATGATTTTCCCGGTCATCTTTACATTCGGATTCACACCAGCTAGCGGTCCGGGTCTAGTATTTAAGACTTTGCCTTTACTTTTTGCTAAATTGCCAGGTGCCATCCTTATTTCAACAACGTTTTTTGTATTGTTTGTCTTTACAGCCTTAACGTCTGCTATAGCACTTATTGAAGTGGTTTCTGCTAACTTTATCGATTTATACGGGTGGTCACGCAAAAAAGCCGTGTTAATTACAGGTGCCTCTTGCTTTATTTTTGGAATTCCAAGCGCGCTTTCTGGTACAAATTTACTCTTTGCTAACTGGCCACAAATTTTTGGAAAAACTTTTTTTGGCACAATTGACAATCTGGTATCGGTATGGCTGCTTCCTATTGGCGGTCTAATGATCTCAATTTATGTGGGATGGGTGCTTGATAAATCTATCAGCCGTGAAGAATTTTTAGCTGGCACCAAATTTGGATGGTTATGGCACCCTTGGATATTCTTTATGCGTTGGATCTGTCCTGCGGCAATCTTATTGATTCTATTGCAGCAAACAGGTTTAATTAACATTGATGCTTTAGTTAAATAGTTATGGAAAAGCATGGACTAATTAAATTAGTCCATGCTTTAATCAGGCCATCTCGGCCTGGGTTGGTTAATTTAGCTTAAAAAGGCTCTCTAAGCGTTTTCTAATTTCTAGGCTCGTTGAATTGTGGAAAGCAGGGCAAAACGCCCCGGCTACCTTGGTTTCGGCTGCATAATCTAGTTAGCAAGGGTGTCTCTCCCTTCTTTCCTCAAATCAAACATTACAATATGTTTTCTTAAAAAGGCGATGTGATATAATTTTGTGATAGTGAAAATATTTATAATAAAAAGATATTTTCGCTATAATTGATTTTACTAACATTTTTTTAAGGTGAGTGTATGATAGACGTGGTTCACCACCTTAATTAATTAAACACTCTCTCTATGTTCTCTGTATATCTGTGGGCGCTGTAATTATTCATTATAACAAATATTACCACAGCGTCCACAGAGGACACAAAGAGGCGATTTAGCATTACCGAATTGAACTCACTTCAAAAACATTTAAGAGCAATTCAGGGGTCATGATCGTTTCAAATGCTCCATTAGCAATACATTTTCCTCTGTTTAATACGGCTATTTTGTCGCAATATCGCTCTGCAACAAGGATATCATGGGTAGATACAATTACAATTTTCCCTTCGTGAGCTAAGCGTTTTAATAGCTGCCAAATTTCAATTTGATGGCGGATATCTAAACTTGCTGTGGGCTCATCTAATAAAAGAATGGGAGCCTCAGTAACCAGCGCCCTGGCAATGTACACGCGCTGTCTTTCTCCGTGTGATAAACAGGTTATGCGGCGCGAGCGCAAATGCCAAGCATCGACCATTTCAAGAGCATTTTGCAATAAATTTTTTTGAGGCGTAGCCCAATATCGCGAATCATGCGCATAACGTCCCATAGCAACTATATCTTCCACTAAAAAATCGAAATTAACTTGTGGATTTTGTGGGACAAGGGAGATGATGCGGCTCGCTGCTTGGCGATTTTCCATCAGTAGCGATGAGTGATTCCATAAAATGGAACCAGAAGTTGCTTTCCATATTCCCGATAAATTTTTTAATAATGTTGATTTACCGGATCCGTTAGGGCCCAAGATGCCATGCACTAGACCGGGAGTAAATTCAAGAGAAATATTCTCAATGAGAAAATTACCGTTGATTGCATAGCTCAATAAATCTGTTTTAAGAGTGTTTTTTTGCATAAACAGTGTATTATAGCAAAACTCAAACTTTAAAAAAATTATAATTATTCATTTAAAACAAGCCTTATTATCATTGTTTAACATGAACTCAGTCGCTATGTTAATTGAAGGGGAAGTATACAAAAAATGGCAAACCTCTGATTGTTTTTTACTCAAAAAAAGATCGCCTAAATTGGTAGCCCCTCTGCTAAATTTACGCGAATCGCGGGTGGTGGTGGCGATATAAAAACGAGGATCAAAAAAAGATGTGGGTACAAGTATGCCCTTAGCCAGGGCTCGTGTAGAGACGCCCTTTAAGGACTGACAGATAATTGTAGAAATAATGTGCGTTTGACGAAGCCCCTGGAGTGCGTCGACTCTGCAGCGCCGTTTAATTCAAGAAATCACTTTAAGCGCTCTAGGATATAGCATAAGTGAATAAAGAATAAAATTCTTTATTTCAAAATGATTGTATTCTGTTTTAATTAACTGCCTCCTGAATTAAAGGAAGCGCCAAAGCCGACGTACTCCAGGGGCTTCGCCAAGTACAAATAATCTATTTCCTGCTATTTTCTGTCAGCCTAGGAAGCGCTGCCCAGTTTGGATGTTTCAATATTCTCAAGAATAGCTTCAAAGCTAGGATTTGTCTTTAGTTTTTTTTCGCGAGACGCGTAATTAGAATCAAGAAGAAAAAACCTCCCAAAATAGCCGCCACATTGCCAATAGATAAAGAATGGATTTCAAATATACGCAAAAAAAGGTCTATAGCCGCAAATGAGGTACTCCCAATCAAAATGCATAGAGGGATCAATTGATGATTGGATGGTCCTTGCAGATACCTGACAAGATGCGGCAAAACTAAGCCAAAGAAGGCTATCGCCCCCACAGAAGCTATGGCCCCACCTGTAAGTAAAGCCACGCATAAAAATAGACGCCAGCGCACTTTGTTGACTTCTACACCCAAATTTTGGGCCTCCTCTTCACCTAATGCCAAAATATCAATTTCACTGCGGTAGTGCCAACAACCATAAAGTCCTATTAAGGTCAGAGGAAGTTGCATATGCACATGCTTCCACCCGCGATCGATCGTCGATCCCGATTCCCATTCGGTTAAAGTCTGAATAAGCATCCAGCGATCCCTTAAGGCATACATAATGGCAGCTTGTATGGCAAAAAGCAGCGACGAAACAGCAATACCTGTTAATATTAAAGTGTTTAATTGGACGATCCCTTGCGAGCGCGATAATAAGTAAACAGCCACAAGTGTTAAAAGCGATCCAAGAAAAGCTCCCAGCGGAATGATGAAAGGGTATTTTAAATGCCATTCTAAGACAAAGACTAAAATGACCATTAATCCACCGCCGCAGGAGATTCCAAGCACATTGGGAGAGGCGAGCGGATTGTTGAATAAGGATTGCATCACTGCTCCGGCTACTGCCAAAGCAGCACCCGAACATAGGATCACAATCAAGCGCGGTATCCGTTCATCGAGAAGGGGATTCCAGTGGGAGGAGGTGCCTTTTATGCGTTCAAGGGCTTGTTTCCAAACGGTATTCCACGATGAATCACCAATGATCAGCGTCAAAAGAGCGCAAATGCCTAAACAAGCGAAAAAACCTATTTGAATCCAAAATAGGGAAGTAAATTTTTTTGTTTCTACAGTCATTTTTTTATGCTCGCTAAGGCATCGATAAGATCGCAATATGCCAGGATTATATATTGACAGGGAGATTGTTGGATGCATTCATTGACAAAATAAAGCTGGTGATTTTTAACCGCTTTTATCTGCTGCAAAGCTGCATCGTGCAACATTTGCTCTTCAAGAGCTTTGGGATGCTCGGCAACTATAATGAGACAGTCGGGGTTGAGATTGACGATATGTTCTTTATCAATAGGTATCGTCCACAACTCATGCAATCCATGATCCTCACCATATTTTAAAGAAATATCCCAAGTGGCAATTTTCCGCAAGAAATGCCCCGTCAATGTTTTAGCAGTGGGAATTGAGAAATTATGGTGGTAATTGACATATAAAACAGTGGGTAATGGCTTATGCATTTTAAATAAATGATTATTCATTAGTGTCAATTTATTGTCGAGGGCTATGCTAGCAGCCGAAAGGAAGAATTGCATTAATTCGGCTTCGATCGGTCGGTCTACCAAGCGGCCGATATTCATGAGTTCTTGATTGATGGCTTCAAGTGTATTTAATTCTTTCATCATGTATAGCTGAATACCTTGGCTTCGCAATGCCTGTAAAGTCGAAGGATGCGAGTAGTGAGCGACGAAGGCTATTTCTGGACGTTCTTCGAATAATTTTTCAGCATTATATCTATCTATGTCTAAGCGAATGAGATCGGTGAGAGCTTTTGGATAAAGTTCTGTTTTCTCACGCAATCTGCTGGGTAAAGCGACGATTTGAGATGGAGGGACTAATGCCAATAGAAAACTGGCGGAAGAGTATGTCTGTGGTAAGAAGCGTCGATATTTATCCTTTAGATTGATCTTATTGCTAAGATCATCGGTGACTGCAGGGATAACGGATTCGCTTTTTAAACGAATAAGCTCGTTCTTATTTGGATTGGTTATTGCGCGACCGAGTAGCTGGGTACGCAGAAAATCCCTATGAGGAAGGCGCTGGATGTCACTAAATCCTTTTGCTTCAAGTAGTTGGGCATCAATATCCCAGTCGGCAATTAATCTCGTCATTAAAGCAAAGTCTCCACCCAGCGCTTGCTTTAAAGAGCTTCGATCAACATTTATGTGAGCAACAATATTTTGGTCTTCAATGGATGTGCTGATTAATTTCTCTAAAGAAATATCAATAGTTTGCGATAGATAAGATTTAGGACTAAAAGCTATGGCCCACCAGACAATAATAAGAGTCAGAGCTAGGCCATAAACTTTAAATTTTGAAAATATTAATCGAAATGGAGGCCAGTTGCAGAATTTTGAACTAAAAAAATGCATCTGTCTCCTTTCAAAAAATCTATTCTTTATCTTCGTCTGGAGCATCGCCGATCAAAGCTTCAGAAATTAATACGATGCACGCCGCAGATCCGGCATGGATCAAGCAGTTTTTAACCACTTTAGCAGGGTCAATGATACCTGCTTCCATCAAATCTACAACCTTGTTATTCATGGCATCAAAACCGAAGTTAGGCTTACTCTTTAAAACTTCATCTAATATTACGGAGCCGTCGAGGCCGGCATTATTGACAATTTGTTTGAAAGGAGCTTGGCAAGCTGTAATTACGATTTTAAGTCCGATAGCTTCATCACCCTCAAGTTTAAGGTTACTTAAAGCCTTACTAGCGCGTAGTAGAGCGATACCGCCTCCAGGAACAATGCCTTCTTCAAGAGCTGCTTTGGTAGAATTTAAGCTGTCTTCAAACATTTGTTTTTTTTGTTTGAGCTCTGGTTCAGTCGCTGCACCAACGCGGATAACTGCTACACCGCCACAAAGCTTAGCTTTACGCTCTTCCAGTTTTTCTTTTTCGTAAGAGCCCTTTGT
>JACDGH010000059.1 GCA_013815395.1 Parachlamydiaceae bacterium | reverse complement strand
TCATCATGCTTTCAAAGAAAAAGGCTTTCTTACACGCGATTCACGTAAGAAAGAACGTAAAAAATACGGTCTTGCTGGTGCGCGTAAACGCTTCCAGTTCTCGAAACGTTAATCTTTTTCTGTTAGCAATAGTTATTATAGAGGCCGTCTTTCTAAATCAGCATTCTGCAGATTTAGAAAGACGGCCTCTATCTTTTCTGTTAAACCTGAGCCAATCCTCTATAGTTTTTCCTCAATTTCTAACCCTAATCTTTGACTTAAATTTTCAACACAAAGCCGCAAAGTCGCTAAGGACTTCACCTTAATATTGTAATGGGGAGGCGAAGGCCTTCGCGTCTTTGCGGCTTTGTGTTGAAAACTAAGTCAAAAATTAAAGTTAGAATTGAGGTTATGCTTAAGAGAAAGGGGTCATTAGCGATGACTTAATCTTTCATTGGCATCATTTAAGCCGTCGCCAATAAGATTAAATGTCAAAATTGTTAAACAGATTAAGCCTGCTGGAAAAAAAAGTCGCCAAGGATAGTATTCTAAGGCAGGCAGCCCTTCGTTTGCCATAGTGCCCCAACTAGCAATAGGCGCTTGCACACCCAAGCCTAAATAACTAAGAAAGGCTTCCATAAAAATAGCTGAGGGGATTGTTAGCGTCAGCGTCACGATAATTGGCCCTAATGCATTTGGCAACATATGCTTGAATAATATTCTCCAAAAACCTGCTCCCAATCCTCGTGCGGCCATCACATACCCTTGTTGTTTAAGCTGTAAGAGTTGTCCGCGGACAACTCTGGCCATGGTAATCCAGCCCAATATGCTAAGAGCAATTAAAATAGTATGTAATCCAGGTCCTAGCACTACCATAAGAGAAATAACGATCAATAGCGAGGGAATTGAATAAAGAATATCAGCAATTCGCATCATAACTTCATCGGTCTTACCTCCGGCTAATGCTGCTGCTCCGCCCCAAAGCATTCCGATGACCAAATCAATTACAGCAGCCGCAACGCCAATAAACAGGGAAATACGGGCGCCATACCATAACCTTACAAAAACATCGCGGCCGAGGTCGTCAGTGCCGCACCAATGAGCGAACGAGGGGGGGCGATTTGCTTCAGCCAAGTCCATTTCATAGTAGGTATATTGACTGAAAAGAGGGGCAAAGATGGCGCAAAAGATGATTATAAAAAGAACTAATAAAGCTATAACAGCGAGGCGATTAGCCTTAAATCCCTGCCAGCACCGATACCAATAAGAAGAGTTATGGGATAATGTCTTACTATTTGGATTATTGCAGATGGCACTGATGCCTGTCATGATAATTTTCCTTCACGTATTGAGTGGGCTATTCTTGGATCCAATATTATACATACTATATCGACAAAGAACATGATGGCCAAAAGAACAGCAGAGTAAAAGAGGGTAATGCCCATAATCAAAGTGTAATCACGGCTAAGTACGCTCATTACAAACCAATAACCAAGGCCGGGGATGCTAAAGATTTTTTCGACGATAAAACTGCCTGTCAAAATATTTGCTGTAAGTTGTCCAAGATAGCTAAAAACAGGAATAAGGGTATTTCGAAGGGCGTGCTTAAAAATGATTTTAAGTGGTGATAACCCTTTCGCTCTGGCCGTTTTAATATAATCCTGCCGCAACTCTTCGATCATTTTGGTGCGGACCATGCGAGCAATAAAAGCTATGGGAAGTGTTGCTAAAGAAAGGGTTGGCAAAATTGTTTGAGCTAAAGATCCCCAGCGGGCTATAGGCAGTAATTCTAATTTGATTGCCAAAATATATTGCAATAGTGTGGCTAATATAAAACTTGGCATCGAGATGCCAATAACGGCTACAAACATGGTAAGGTAATCTTGCCAGCGATTTTTTTTCAGAGCCGCCATAGTACCTAATAGAATACCCGCAGGTATTGCTAACAAAAGAGCTTGGGCGCCAAGAGCTGCTGATATTGGCATGCTTTCTTTGATGATGGAAGCAACACTTCTGCCTTGATGAATGAATGAAGGTCCTAAGTCAAAATAAACCAATTGCTTTAAGTAATGAAAATACTGACTTGGCAGGGAGTCGTTAAAGCCATAATGCTCGCGTAGCGCCTCATAGATTGCCGTCGGCAAAGCTTGTTCCTGCTGAAATGGATCACCCGGGATCCATTTCATAAGAAGGAATGTCAGTGTTGCCACCAGCAGCAAGGTGATGCAAGCATAAGCTAATTTTTGTATAACAAGAATCTTCATGCTTTATTCTGTGTTGCTTTTTATTCTGTAATTGAGGCCTGTTTGAAATTCATTATTCCAGATTCAGATACTTTAACATCTTTCAACCGAGGATTTACTAAATAATTGAAAGAGCCGTGAAATAAAGGGGCTACTGGTAATTCTTGCATTAGCACGCTTTCAGCTTGCGAGAGAAGTTCATTCCTTTTTTCCGGAGAACTTTCTCGTGATGACAATTCCAGAAGCTCTGAAAACCGCGCATTTTCCCAAAAGGTATTGTTGGTTGGCGTTTCCTTGGTTTTGAAGATTTCCAGGAAGTTTATGGGATCGCGAATATCAGCATACCAAGATCCTAGACTCAGCTGATAGTTTCCATTGCGAAGTTTATCGAAAAGAACTTGAGTTTCACAACTTTCAAGTTTTAGTAAAATTCCAAAAGCTTTATTCCACTGCTGTTGAATGGCTTGTGCGATTTTACGATTACGATCGTTGCCTGAAGAATAACATAGGGATATTTCAGGTAACTTTTCACCAGCATTTTTTAAATCTATCAAAGAAGCCATGTAATATTTTTGCGAAGTGAGAAGGTCGTTATCTTTATAATATTCTTGCTTCCCTGTACCAAATGATGGCGGTATCACACCCATGGCAGGGAGCTGATTACCTTGTGTGATGTGTTCTACAATAGTTTGTCTATTAATAGCTGAGTTAAATGCTATTCTCATATTCAGATAATTAAATGGTGTTTTTTGCGTGTTAAAACGAAGCCAGTGCGTGCCAGCTGCTGGCGCTATTTTAAGATTTCCTGCTTCTTTTAAGGATAAAATGGAATCTTGGGGGAGTGTGCTTATAGGAGATCCTGCCCAATCAAGCTTGCCCACTTTAAAAAGTTGTAAAGCTGTATTGTCATCAAGTACTTGAAAAGCGATTCCATCTAATTTAATAGCTTCAGCATTCCAGTAGTTAGGGTTTTTTATGACTATAATTTCATCGCGCTGTTTCCATTGCACCATTTTGAAAGGACCGTTGCCAACTAGTTTCTCAGGGGAGCTAGTGGGATTAATCGTTTGATTGCGCATTGCAGAACTTACAGGAAAGAAAAAATACCCTGTAAGCAGTTCTAAGAAGTAAGGGGTGGGTTGTTCTAATTGTATAACCAGGGTTGTGGGTGAGGTGGCTTTAATCTCAACTTCTTCTAAAGGGAGAAGTCCTTCTTTTGCTGCTTTAGCGCCTTTGATTGCATATAGCATGTAGGCATTAGGAGCTGGAAATGCTGGATTGAGTATGCTTAACCATGTTTCGGCAAAGTCATTAGAGGTTAGAGGGGTTTTGTCTGACCATGTTGATTCACGCAGCGTAAATGTGTAAGTAAGTTGATCGGGAGAGATGTCGACAGATTTTGCGATAGCAAATTCAGGTTTTTGATCTGCTCCTGTTTTCATCAAGCCTTCAAACAGGGTATTTATAATATTAATTGATCCTAATTCGCGAATTAATCGAGGGTCTAAGGAGAGGGGGTCAGAATCTGTGGCTATGCGTGCCACATTTCCTGAAATAGAAGATATTGTTGTTTTATCAGATGATGGATTGGAATTTTCTTGTGAGCAGCCCCACAAAAGTGATGAGGCAATCAAAATAGAACAAAAGCGAGATGGGAAGGTGTAGAAGGTGGTCATTAGATCTCCAGAATTGTTTAAGGTTGGTTAAGTTTTATTTATGGAAAAATTTAAATTTTGCCTTTTATATCGTGGAGTTTATCGAATATTCCTGATTTATGATACATTTTTCGAGCTTATTCATCTTTTTGGGTCATTGAATACTTCTCTGGGTGGTCTGTAATCTCTGTGGTAGACTTTTTTCTTAAATTATCCAACCTTAGGAATGATAGAAATGATAAAACGATAAGAACGATTTAACGATAGGAACGATATAACGATATAACGATATAACGATATAACGATATAACGATAAAACGATAAAACAATAGGAACGATAAAAAGATCAAACGATAAATAAAATTAGCACTAAAAATGTTCCATTCTAATTCCAGGCTAAGAGGTTAAGATTTGACCCAACAAAGTGATAAAATAATCTATTGCCTTTTTTCCCCTGTCAGCCTCTGAAGTGAGACTCAAAACGAACTCAGGCTAAAGGCAGCCCTGAGTTTATCTTCATTTAGCGGTTATTGTAAGTCTCAAGAAGCTTCTAACCATTGGTTTCAGATTCTGGGATCGAATTTAATCCCCTCATCAAGTTATTTCAAATGTTACTTTTAAAATTTAACATTTTGAAGTAACTTGTCCAATTTTCGAATCCATCAAACTCTATCTTTAGGTAAAAGTTGCTTGTTAATTGGAAATCTTTTATATGGTATTTTTATATCGAAGAAAATTTTATCAAAGAGTAGAGGGTTGTATGTCCAAAATGTTGACAATTTTAATTGCTATTATTGTCTTAATCGGCTCGTTCTTAGCAATTCGATATGCTAAAGATTCATATAAACTTTTGCCGATTAATGAGAAAAATCCTTTAAAGCCAACTTCTAATTTTCAGGACTGGAAAGTGTTTAGTCAGACTGATGGCACATTCAGTGCGCTATTTCCGGTGCTTCCTCAACATGTAGTGGATAAGATCGCAGACCCTATTACAAAAGAAGCACGTAAATACGATATGTATGCAGCAGCTGACGAACAGGGAACAGGTTTTATTATTAGTACTATTACATTTCCTAAAAAGGTTGATAAGCAGGATGCCGAAGTTCTTTTAAAAAATGCTGTTAATGACATGTTAGCAAGAAATAAAGAAAATAAATTAAAAAAGTCAACCATCGGAAAATTTCAAGATTCTGATTCGCTCGATTTTGAATTAGAAAATAAAGAAGTAACAGTTGCCGGCAAAGCCATCTTGCATAACAACATCCTTTATGTTTTAAGCGTCGCTGATAAAATAAATGAATTTAATGTTGATGAATTAAATTTCTTTATGAATTCATTTCACATTCTCGATCAGAATTCAACCCCTGCCGTAAAGTTATAAGGTTTAAATAAGGATTAATTTATGTTGAAAATATCTAAATTTATGTTCACTTGTATTGCTTTAATGGGTACTTTCTATTTAGTAGGTGCTACAGCAACATCTGCTCCCAAATCTACAGGCTTACCGGGATACACTCCATCAAAAATACCCCCCGTAGTCTATCCTTCAAAACCTGCTGCTCCCCAAGTTGTCCCGTCAACTCAAGCTCCCTTATCCAAGCCAGTAATCCCTGCGATGGATAAACCCTTTGGGATGCCTGGAGTCGTAGGATTGCGCGATGGTAAATGGGAAGGAACGGATTATTTAGGGCATGTATCAAAAAATATTACACTTGATGTTGAGGTGCTAAAAAATGACAATACACCTGTCAATGTTGATATTTCTACATTAAAAGGGGCATTAACTGCTTTACTTAAAAATGAAGGAATAATACCCCACGCAGAATTAAGCGAAGGGCCACCCCTTCCATTTTTACATGTGCTGGTCATAATCTATCCCGTTGATAAAGATAAATTTGTTGTTTTTACTACAACTCGATTATTTGAAGAAATTCAAGTTGTTAGAAAAGAATTTAAGCCTGCTGGTTTCTGGCAGGGAATTACTTGGGAAAACCAAGATATTTCGTTAGCAACTTCTGAGCAGTTGGTAGCGCAGGTAACAAGTTCTACAGAAACATTGCTTAAGGCTTTTCTTGAGCGTTATAAGTTGTATAATAAGGAGAATATTGACGTGGAATCTGCTCAAAAGATTAGTTAGTAATCATCACTCATTCTGCAACGAGAACGCCTTCACATAGGCGGAAGCGACGATTGCACATCGATGCTAAGTCGGTGTCATGCGTTACTAAAACAAGAGTTTTGTTTTGATTGCGAGCAAAGCTTAGAAGAAGCTCATGAATGTATTGAGACGTTTGTTTATCGAGATTACCGGAAGGTTCATCTGCAAATATGATGTCGGGATCATTGCAAAGAGCTCTGGCAATAGCGACACGTTGTTTTTCTCCACCAGAGAGCAATTTGGTGTTAAAATGCATGCGTGAGTTTAGACCCACCTTTTCCAGCAATTCACAAGCTCTCTTGTAAGCGGGTGATCCTTTCGAAATCTTATTCCTGGCTATACTCGCAGGCATCAACACATTTTCCAATGCGGTGTAATCTTCCAAAAGGTGAAATGATTGAAAAATGAAAGCCAAGTTTTTATTCCGAATTTTACTTTTATTAAAACTGGTTACAGTTTGATTTGCGATTTCCAGATAGCCTGAACATGCATTTTCAAGTGTTCCTAGAATCTGCAGTAAAGTACTTTTGCCTTCGCCTGAACGACCCATGATCGCTAAGGTTTCGCCACGCATAATAGTGAGGTCCACACCTTTCAAAATGGGCACAACACAGGGATTGTAAAATGCTTTGTGAATGGCTCGGGCTTTAAGTACGGGCTGTTCAGAATTCATAAGTTCACTCCGACCTTAATATGGCTGAAGGACGCAGAAGGCTAGCTTTTACAGCTGGAACAATTCCAGCTAAAAGCGAAATAAATGCTGTTGCTAGAACAACTTGCCCCAAAACTTCCATACTTACTTGATTTGGCAAAGTATTGCCATAAAAAACAGGATTGAATAGATCGTAGCCTTGAAATCGACTAATCATATCTACAAGAAATTTTAAATTTTTTAAAGTAGCTATAGCAAGAATGATTCCAATCACGCTTCCACAGGCCCCCATGACCATGCCACAAAGCCCGAAGATGACGGCAATGCTTCCAGATGTTGCTCCCATAGAACGCAAAATGCCGATTTCAACTTTTTTATCGTTCACAAGGATAATAAGCATGGAAATGATGTTCGAGCAAGCTACGATGATAATAACCATCGAGATTAGACTAAATAAATTTTTCTCGCTATGCAGTTGTTGAATAATATCTTTTGTAAATTCATATTCTTGATACGTTTGAATATTCCAATAAGTATCGATCCCTTCCTGTTTCAAAGCATTTACAAGTGCCACTTTGATTTTGTGGGCGTCTGCTAAATTTTTAAAGCGGATGTTGAAGCCATTGCTCTGCAAGGTATCATCTTGATGATGTGAGGCGCGGATTAAGCCTGTGAGTTGATGGCTTGCCAAAATAAATTTGCCCCCAATAGGCATAATACCTGGGTCGTAAAACCCGGCCACGTAAACAGGTATTCGCTGTTCTTGAATGGTGCTAGGTGTAGGAGAAAAGTATGAAATAAAACCTTGATCGCCAATAAGTGTGCCCGCTTCTCGGTAGCTGCGGGGAACCAATATGCCTTCGCCATGTTTGTTTGGACCAGGAAGAATAATTCGTGAGGCATCTTCAGCAATTTTTGCAAATAAAATAGAGGTGGGTAATTTGGTACCAGAAGAGATAGATTCCAGGTAATGCAAATTTTGAAAGTCATCATGGGTAAGGGGGAGTAGTGTCTTAGCGATCGAGGCTGTGTTGGGGTCAAAGGAGCCTATAAAGGCTGTCTGTTCTAAAAATTGTTCTGTATGGGTGCTCTTAGGGTGTGTTTGATCTTTGTCTTTATAAGGGCGTAACATGCGAAGATTGAGATTGGCGGCGGTTGCTTCATAATCCGTAATCGAGGGCTCCTGGATTTCTGATAAAGCTGATACGATTTGATGAACTTCTTTAACAAGATCTTTAAGCTCCCCCTTTAGGTTTAAATCAGGTTTCGGCCAATAGACAGGAGGCTCTTCATCGATATTGGGGTCATATGGATTTGTGCGCTCAGCTGCTAATTTTTCACCAATAGTTTTATGCGTGAAATCGGCTTGCGAACTAATGTTATCAATTTGATAATAGAAAGAGTTGTAGTATTTTTCTGTGGGTGTGATGCGTATTGGAGCCGTAAGAGCAATGAGCTTGTCAATCCAGCTGTTTTCGAGCCCATCTTTAACCGAGAAAAAAACAACGATCAACCATACAACAAGGGCAATAACTAACATCGAAACTAGACTGATAATTGAGACTGAGAGCTGCCGCCATCTAGGGATGAGGTATTTACAGGCGACGGACAGCTCGAACATGCATTGACTCGCTATGTTATAGATCTTTTATTTACTTTCCTTGAATTCGACATGTTTTCGTACGATAGGATCGTATTTTTTACGTGCCATGCGATCAGGAGTGTTAGTTTTGTTTTTTTCGGTGTAATAATGATGAGGGCTTTCTGTGCTCTTCATTTTTATTTTTTCACGTTTTTTGGCCATTGTTAAATCTCCGGTACTACGAGTTCTTAAGAGCTTCTATCATAGCCGATCAGGCAGATTGTTGAAAAGAAAAAAACTTCAAAAAACTTAAAAAGCAATTCGTGTGGCTGCGGGAAGTTCAAAAGTATCTCCTTTTCCCTTCTTTTTAAATACGTGATAGCCTAAACCGGCAATCATCGCTGCATTGTCTAGGCTAAGTCCTAGTGAGGGCCAGAGTAAGTTTAATTCACCAGCTTGCTCGTTAAATAATTGACGCAATGTCATGTTATTAGTTACTCCTCCACCAAAAATAAGAGTATTGCAACTGTGCTCTTTTGCAGCAAGTAGAGACTTGTTAATAATATCTTTAAAGGCTGCGTGTTGAAAGGCTGCTGCTGCGTCGGCTTTATCTTGTTCACTTAGTGGTTTATTTTCATTGAATGTATTGCAGTTCTGCCCTTTAATGCCATAAAGAACTGCTGTTTTGAGTCCACTAAATGAAAAGCTGAAGGGGTTGTTTTTGACTTTGCCTGGTTTAAAATTGTAGCGATGTCGATTACCATTGACGGCTAATTTTTCAATTTGGGGACCTCCAGGGTAAGGGAGATCCATCATTTTAGCAACTTTATCAAAAGCTTCGCCTATCGCGTCATCAATTGTTTCTCCTACGAGGGTGTAACAGCCCACATCGTCCATACGCACTAAAGCAGTATGGCCTCCTGATAAGATAACCCCCATGCAAGGAAAAGTGACAGGCTGTGGTTGAGACATCAATGCGGCATAAAGATGGGCTTCGATATGATTCACACCAACAAAGGGCTTGTCAAGTGCTAAAGAGAGTGTTTTAGCTGCAGTAAGACCAATGAGTAATGCTCCAATTAGACCGGGACCATGTGCTACGGCAATTAGATCGATGTCTTGAAGTGTTACTTTTGCTTCATGCAAAGACTTTTCAATAACTGGGATGATGACGTCAACATGGCGACGGCAAGAGAGTTCGGGAACAACCCCTCCGTATTCAGCATGTAGATCAATTTGCGAAGTGATCACATTCGATAAAATATCACGCCCATCTCGAACTACAGCACTAGCAGTTTCATCGCATGTGGATTCTATCCCTAAGACTAACATATTCTCTCATCCTTGTGTTTATAATCGATCCGCTAAAAAAGAGTGAACTCGAGTTTAACAAGTAAGTGATTTAGTGTCGATATCATAACCAAATTAGGGCAACCACAGTTCTATAAAAATTTCATGCGGAAGTAGTTTAGGTGGTTTACGCATTAAGTAAACAGTGACAACATGAACAAAATCTTGTTTTGAAAAGAATGATAAGAAGCTTCATTTGTAAACGGCTTATAGAGAATGCATGTCGCAAGACCATGAGGGGCTTCTTGTTTAGCTATCTCGACCATTTTTCGGCCAATCCCTTGTTTTGCAAAAGTGTGTGCTACAGCAATTTGATCAATTTCAAGAATATGATTGTCTGTAATATATCGTACTAATTCATCTATGTTTAATGGAATTTTAATATCTATGCTTTCCGCAGTCAATAACCATTTAAAGCTATCCTCTGTGCACAAAATGAGATATCCGATGAGTTGATTTTGATGGCGGCTTGTTACGATTTTACCCCCACTGAGAAGTGTTTCCATAAGATTCTCTCGCTCCATTCGGATGATTAGAAAGCCATTCTCTTTAAAAGGACCGACAAGTTCAGATATCGCTTGATTGTCGACAATTAATGAGCTTTGTAATTCGATCACTTCATCAATAACTTGATCTACGGTTTCATCTTGAATAGTGATAATTTGGAAAGATAAAGATTGATTACCGACCTGACTAGTTAGTTTGATATCCCGATATTCTTCCCTTTGATTACACTTCAGGGCTGAGTTTTAAAATGTCAAGATTAGCAACATAAACAACAATTTTTTCTTCATACTTTTATCCCATTGTCCGATTTAATTTAATTTTCATTAGTATTAGCTGATGCGCTGTGCCACAATTTTTATCGTATGGAATAATATTTCGTTGCCAGCGACAGTCACCACCATATCTTTAGATTCTTCAATGAAACAAATTGAAAAACCCCTGTTAACAAAAAAAGCTTCCAATTTTTCTTTTGTAATAATCGTGAGCGTGGGGTCATTTGCCCAAGTGTGTTCTGGACCGAAAAACCCGCCTGCAAAGAACCCCCCAATCTCCATTTTATCGAAGATGTTTTCTTTCATAACTTGCTCGAATACGTTTGGAGGGATGAAGGAAAATACATAGGTGCCCACAATGGCCTTAAAGGGACCATATTCAGAATCGAATTCTTCTATTTTTCCCTTGTAAGTGCCAACAACACTTCCCTCTAAGTTTAATTCCCTGAGGTTTTCTAAGGTATAGTGAATAGCTTTGGGAGCAACATCTAGCAATACTACATTGTGGCCAGACTCGATTAAACAAATAGCGTTCTTTCCTGTTTCGCAGCCAATGTCCAAAACAGGATTATCAGATTCTATCTGCCAAAGAAAATCGCGAACTAAAATTTCTACTGCAGAGAATGGTTTTAGAGCTCTTTCTTCAGTCTGTTGATAAAGTTTTTCGATGAAATTATCCCAATATTCGATATTTGAGATTGTTTCATCAATTGCATGTACATTAGGGGAGATGCAATGAATATAGACTATAAATAAAATTGATATAATGTTTTTGCCATTAATTGTTTGATAAATCATTAAAGACCTTTTAAATTACAATTGAAAATTTTGGTATACAAATTTTTTTTTCGAAATCTTTTATGGTTTTTTGACTGATAAAATGCTTAATCATCCACAAGTTACAATAATTTATCTTTCAAAGCGTCTCTAATTCTAAATAAATTTGATTCATCGAGGACAAATGAACGTTCATAAGGAGCATAATTTTGACCCCAACGTATGTCTTTAAAGGTAATTCCGACAAAATCACGGGTTTCTTTATAACGCGGGATTATATGCATATGAATAATAGGAGAGGTGTTGCTTAATGCGGCGTAATTTATTTTATCCGGTTTGAAAAGCTCTTTTAAAGCAGTTTTTATACTGTTTCCAATTAGGAAGAATTCTTCGCGCATTTCTCCTTGAATATCTAAAAAATCGTCGATCCCTTTTTCATCTTTAAGCTGAACGAATACTCTTCCCAGATAACATTGATTCTCATGTAAGTAAACGTCCCAATAC
>JACDGH010000058.1 GCA_013815395.1 Parachlamydiaceae bacterium | reverse complement strand
GCTTAAAAAGTGCAAACATTGCCTCAGCAACAGCCAAATTTCTTGCAAAAACTAACACTCCGGTTGTGTCACGATCAAGTCGATGAACCAACTGAACAGATGAACCTATGCTACCTTCAGGTATAAGCCTAGCTTTTTTTTGCAAGGTTTCAGTTGTGCTAAGATCGCATTGTTTGACAAAAGATAGCAAACGTGGATCTTCAGAAGAGAAGCCTGAAGGCTTGTCGTAGATAATAAGTTCATTATCCATATACAACATACGATCAGGAGAATTATAAGGGGTTAATGCCGATAGGGTTAATTTTCGAGCACTGACCTCTGGCTTATAAAAAGTTATCCGATCCCCGGTTCCGACTATTCGAGAAGAAAATCTTTCTACCTTCCCATTAGTTTGACAATTTCCAGCATCAACCGCATGCTTAATTTGTTTTGCGGAGACCGTCGGACCAAGCTTACTTTTTAAAAAAGCTTGCAGCTTCATTCCCGATTCACCAACTACGACAACGTAGTTTAAGGCCTTATCTTTAGTCATAAATCAGTGTACCAATTTATGCAGAAGCAAATTGCTGTAAGAAACGCATGTCATTTTCAGTGAACATACGTATATCTTTTACACCGTACTTCAATAAAATCAAACGCTCCACACCCATGCCCCAAGCAAAACCTGTATAGATTTCAGGATCGATAGCACCATTTTTCAAGACTTCCGGGTGAATCATTCCTGCGCCACCCACTTCTAACCAACCCGTATGTTTGCATAGTCCGCAACCAGAACCTCTGCAACTTAAGCAACGTATGTCAACTTCCATGCCTGGTTCAACAAATGGAAAGTAGCTTGGACGAAATCTGGTTTCTACTTCTTCATGAAATAGCTTAGTTAAAAATTCTCTCATCGCCGCCTGTAAATCGGCAAAGGTCACTCCTATATCAATATAAACTGCTTCAATTTGATGGAAGATAACATGCGAACGGGCTGTAATGGTTTCGTTACGGTAGACCCTGCCAGGAGCTGCGATTCTAATAGGTGGACGTTGTGATTCCATAATGCGCGCTTGAATATTGCTCGTATGAGTGCGTAGCAACACATTAGGGGAAATATAAAAAGTGTCTTGCATGTCTCTTGCAGGATGATCGGAGGCAAAATTTAAAGCTCCAAAATTGTAATAATCCGTATCAATATCTGGTCCATATTGAACAGAGAAACCCATAGAAATGGCAATGTCAATCATTTCATCTAAAGCTTGTGTCACAATGTGCTTACGTCCAGTATAACGGCGACGTCCAGGCAAGCTAACATCGATCTTTTCGATCATTAGCCGTTGCGACTCTTCTTCTTGCATCAATTTAGTTAAACGATCATCTAATACATCTGAAGTATAAACCTTCAAATCATTGATAACTTTACCAACGGCTGGTCGGGATTCAGCAGAAACCTCTTTCAGGCCCTTCATCAAATCTTGAATAGGCCCCTTTTTTCCCAAATACTTAACTTTTAGGGATTCTAAATCGGACACGGTCTTCGCGTTATCTAATTCCAAAGTAAATTGTTGCTTTAGGATATCGATTGTCTGTTGCATTGGAGCACTCCAAAAGAAATTTTGGTCTGACAAAAAAAAGCAGCCAAGCGAAAGGCTTATGGCCTTTCGTGGGCTGCTTATACTGCATGTATACAGTTTTAAACGAGAGATTGTTTGGCAAGGCCTGCTACAGCTGCAAAGCTGTTTGGGTCGTAAATTGCCATCTCTGCTAGTAATTTTCTATCTAGTTCACACTTCGCTTTTTTCAATCCGTAAATAAACTTGCTGTAGGATATTCCATTGATCTTGGCCGCTGCGCCAATGCGCACAATCCATAGACTGCGGAACTCACGCTTCTTCTCTTTGCGATGGCGATAATTATACGCCAATGCACGAAGAACAGCATCTTTAGTCATACGCAGATGATTCTTACGGTCGCCAACAAATCCTTTGGCATGCTTTAACATTCTCTTTTTGCGACGATGTGAAGCGACAGAGTTAGTTGCTCTAACCATTGTTCATCTCCACTAGTTATTGTCCGCTGAGCATATTGTTTCTCGGCAGACAGGGTTCAGAGTGAGCTCTAAAGCTAACTCAATAATTCAACGAAGCTTTTAAAAGCTTCTACTTTTTTATCCTAAGCACATCAAACGCTTATATGTCTTCAACTGACCTGCATCAACAAATGCTGCTGTTGAAAGCTGACGTTTGCGCTTTGGTGTCTTTTTTGTCATGATATGACGCTTACCTGGCCTGGTTCTTTTGAGCTTACCAGAAGCTGTCAATCTAAACCGGCCGACAAGGGCCTTTTTGGTTTTCATCTTAGGCACTGCGACTCTCCTACTATAGCCATTATAGATTGTACTTCGATCGCTATTTTAAACTCGCCTTTATACACTCGTCCCAGCTTCCTGATCAGAGCCCTCGGGCGATTGCGACTTCGAAGCTTCCCTTTTCTTTTTTCCGCCTGGAGCAAGCACCACAATCAAGATACGCCCCATTAATTTTAGTGGCGATTCCGGCATTGCAATATCTTCTAAGTCGGTACAAAATGTACGAACGACCTTCTCGCCAATTTCCGGATGGGCCATCTCTCTTCCACGGAACATGCATGTAACTTTAACTTTATTTCCCTTGAGAATGAAGTCTCTTGCATGCCGTTGTTTTGTTTCTAAATCGTGTATGTCAATATTAGGCTTAAGTTTTACTTCCTTAATTTTAACTTGATGTTGCGATTTTTTGCTTTCTTTTTCTCGCTTAGTTTGGTCGTAGCGGAATTTGCCATAGTTGATAATTTTACATACCGGAGGATTAGACCCCGGTACGATTTCCACTAGATCAAGTCCTTCTTCTTCCGCTCGCGAGAGAGCTTCATGAAGCGAAATAATGCCAATCTGTTCTCCAGTATGGCTAATGACGCGGACTTTTGGCGCGCGTATTTCTCTGTTGACTTTCAAGCCGACTTCCTACTCCTTACTTGGCGTTCTTGCTTTTACGAGGCAACGACTTAGATTGAACTTCTTCACGCAGCTGCGAGAGGAATGTTTCTATAGAAGTTTGAGCCCCTACCATTTCTGGAGCGCAGGAACGCACGGTTATCAATCCTAGTTTTTCTTCCTTATCCCCTACAATTAATAGATAAGGAATCTTCTCATTTTCGGCGCTATGAATTTTACTTCCCAGCTGTTCATTGCGGCAGTCAATCGTTGTTCGATAGCCGTATTCTTCTATAACTTTGCAAACAGTGTCTGCATAAGCCACGTTTTTTTCTAATACCGGAATCACACGCACTTGCTCCGGGGCAAGCCAGACAGGAAAATGTCCAGCAAAATGCTCGACAAGTACCGCTGTAAAGCGTTCAAAAGAACCAAATAGAGACCTTACTAACATTATCGGCACATGCATTTCATCATCAGGCCCTTGATAACGTAAACTAAAGCGCTCCGGACAATTAAAGTCTAAACTTAAGCGGGGCCCTTTCCACTTTCTGCCTGCGGAATCCACAAGCCGAGCTTCCACATAAGGGCCAGCAAATGAGGAGTCTTCCCCTTCATTAAAGGTCATACTTACTGTTTCAAAGGCTTTAACAAAAATTTCTTGGACTTTTTTCCAACGACTTAACGTCCCTGAAAACTTCTGTCCTTGACCACATAAATACCAATGGTACTCAAAACCAAAGATCTTAATGAATTTATCAATGAATTGCAAGGAAGAAATTATCTCCCCCTCTAGTTGTGCTGGAACACAAAAAATATGTGCACTGTCAGAATAGACCAAACTGCTGTTTAAAATCCCCCAAAGTTTTCCTTCGGCACCCGATAAAGAGATATTAGCACATTCTGCCAAACGGATTGGCATCTCACGGTAAGAACGCAGTTTTTCTCGATAGCACATCGCATGAGATGGAGCAAGGGAAGGAGGAATAACATATTCCTCATCTTTAATATGGCAGACACCGACATCCGGCATATTTGTTTCGATATCATAGAATCCAGATTTCTTTATCAAAGATTCTTTCACTAAACTCGGAGTAAGCGGAAATTTAAATCGTTGGTTATTATGGATCTCATACCAAAAATCATACAGGACCTTACGTAAACTTGCCCCATTAGACATCCACACCCAAGCTGCGGTGCTTATTTCATCAACCCGGCCAAACAAATGCATTTCTTTGGCAATATGGCGATGATCTACTTTTTTTGCGGCTTGGATTGATTTAACATGTTTCTTCAAAAGGTCTTTTTCAAAAAAAGCTGTACCTCTAATGCGAACCACATCAATCTCCCCCTCTTCAGAAAGATAATGCAGGGCACGTTCAATTTTTAAAATTTTAAATGCAGCAACTTCACTCGTTTCTGCAATATAGGGAGCTGGACAATAATCGTAAAAATGATCAATTTGAAGGATAGTTACTATATTTTCGCGCGCTTCCCCAACAATATGAGCCTTAATAGATTGGCCTTTATGTTCGAAAAGCATCATTGCATTTTCTCTCATCATTTCAAGAGAACGCACTTGCCTACCTTCCTTAATTAGACCTCGAACTTTTTCTTCAATAAGATGTATGGCATTGGCATCAATAGGCTGCTCTGCAATAAAATCGTAAGAAAAACCAAATTCTGTTACTTTGCTATCAACAAGAATCACACCAGGAAAAAGTTCTGTAACAGCATAAGCTAGAAGCTCTGCTGCTGATTGACGTAATTCTAAAAGGGAGAACATCTAGCGAACCGCTGTTGGGGTAATAAAGAAAATGGGATATAGCTGACTCGAACAGCTGACCTCCACGATGTCAACGTGGCGCTCTAACCAACTGAGCTAATACCCCATTAAGACTTTCCATTCTCAGGAAAGGCGATATCGTAACTGATTACCTTCTTTTCTGCAAGAAAAAAAAATTTAAGACGCATTAATTACTAGATGAAAATCAGCAAGTCATTTAGAATACTTATTTTTCCAAATACAACATAAAGGCTAAAAATGAAAGCTATAGTAAAAAAAAACCGCACGCCTGGACTTTGGATAGAAGATGTTCCAATCCCTGAAATGAAAGATGATGAAGTCCTTATAAAAACTATAAAAACATCAATTTGCGGCACTGACCTCCACATTTATAAATGGGATGAATGGGCGCAAAAAACAATCCCCGTCCCTATGGTAGTGGGGCACGAATTCATGGGCGTAATCGCTAAAGTTGGACGCAATGTAAAGGGATTTAAAGAAGGCGATCGCGTCAGTGGTGAAGGCCACATCACTTGCGGTCAATGCCCTCCTTGCCGTAAAGGCAAAAAACACTTATGCATGAATACCCTCGGTGTTGGTGTCCATCGCCACGGCTGCTTTGCCGAATACTTTAACCTACCTGCTGAAAACGTTTTTCTTCTACCTTCTTCGATTAAAGATGATTTAGCTGCAATCTTTGATCCATTCGGTAATGCGACTCATACAGCTCTTTCTGCAGATCTTGTGGGAGAAGATGTGCTTATTACAGGCGCTGGACCGATTGGTATTATGGCAGCCGCCATTTGCCGCAAAGCAGGGGCCCGCAATGTAGTCATCACGGATCTCAATCCTTATCGACTTGACTTAGCAAAAAAAATGGGTGCCACATGCGCTGTTAACATTCAGACAACTACTATTCAAGAGGCGATGAAATCGATCGGGATTGAACATGGCTTTACTGTTGGCCTTGAAATGTCAGGACATCCTCAAGGACTTGCCACGCTGCTTGAGACTGCTCAACACGGTGCTAAAATAGCCCTTCTAGGTATTCTCCCTCCTGGCTGTGCTGTCGATTGGGACCTCGTCATCTTTAAAATGCTTGAAATAAAGGGTATCTACGGAAGAGAAATTTTTTCTACCTGGTTTAAAATGACTCATATGCTAGAAAGCGGACTCAATCTCGATCCTATTATCACTCACCATTTCCCTGTCGATTCTTTTGAGAAAGGCTTTGAAATCATGTTCTCCGGAAATTCAGGCAAAATCATCCTGGATTGGTAATATCCAAATTTAGTTGTTAGCTCAGATACCCTTAAGGGGGTATCTGAAATGCTAATATGAAAGACCTCTTTGGAATGATATATAGATTAAAGGATGACGCATGGCAACTCGATTACCCTGTTCAGTCTCAAAAAGAATTTTAAATAAATCAAAAGAATTTTCGCGAATATCAGGATTATAATCTACGATCCCTATGCTTGCTGCTGCTTCTGCTGCAGCAATTCCTCTACCACTCTCAAAAAGAGTTTGAAACAAACTGAATGCAATGTTGCGAATAGCAGGATCCCGATCAAGTATTGCTATGCCCGCAGCATTTTCCGCCGCAACTAAACTCATTCCTTTTTTAATAAGAAGTTGAAATATTTTTAAGCCTATCGCCCTCGTATCAAATTGCATATTTTTGTTAGCAATTATTTCGGCTTCAACAAACCCTTCACCCTTTTCAAAAAGAAGCTTAAAAAGATCGATGATTACATCATCATCAGAAAAGTTTTTTATTGTTTCAAAAGCGGCTGCAAAATTTTGTTTTTCAATAAGCGTTTGAAATATATTAATGGCAGCTAAACGAAACTTTGTATGATAGATAATTCCTTTTGCGAACATTTGGTTTGGTCTTAAATTAATAGATTTGAGAATTGCTTTATTGGCAGCATCTCCCGCTTGCTTGAAGCATTCGCCTTTTTCAACCAATGCTTTAAGTAAATATAATGTTGCAATAAACTCATCGTTTTTTAAAATTAAATTGACAATATATTTTTTTGAAATATCATAACTTTCCCCTTTTTCTACAAGAGCTTGAAGTATATTCAAGTAAATAACACGAACATCCTCGTCTGTCTCTTCAATTCCTTCGATGACCGCGGTTTCCGCTACGCTATAACTTTCACCTTTTTCAACAAGTGCTTTTAATATATTTAGCGCAATAATCTGGATGTCATGATGATTTTTTCGGGTTAAGTCAATTCTAAGTGTATTTAAATCAGTTCTTTGGTTCAATCCTTCAACGGCGGCAAATTCTGCTAATTCGTAACTTTCTCCTTTTACAACTAGAGCTTTTAATAATTCCAAAGTTCCAATATATACCTCTGCATCTAAATCCTTTAAACCTATACGGACGGCAGTTTTAGCGGCGTCATAACTTTTTCCTTTTTCTACTAAAGCTTTCAGTATATCCAAGGATTCAATATGGATTTTTTTGTCGGAATTATTCATCCCACTAATCGCAGCAGCTTCTGCTTCAGAATACGATTTATCATTTTGAACGAGTACTTTAAGGAGATTAAGAGAAGTGTGATGAACATTTGCATTTGCTTTGTTTAGCCCATCAATTACAGCTTTTTCTGCTTCAGCATACCCTTCCTGCTTGCTAAAAAGAAATTCGAATAATTTTAATGAATTAATGCGATTTTGCTCGTCTATATCTTTTATACCTGCGCTTGCAACTGTATAAAGCAACTGTTTAATTTCTTTAGTATTTAATAAAAAAAGTTCTTCAAAGACATCACTTTTCAAAATTATTTTAATATCTGGTTTCTTAACAGGAGATTTGGCAAATTCAATGATTTCATTATTCGAAATTTTTCTTCTATCTATGAGAGTTTGAATAATATTTTTTTCTAGATTGTAATCAAAGCTCATTTCTAAAATAAAATTTAACTCTTCTATAGCGATTGGAATCGTTTTTAAATCTTTTATTTTCCAGACAAAACTCAATTCTTGCTGACTACTGTAAACAGATTTGGATAATGGTAATAAACCAAATTTATCAAGAGCCCATAAAAAAATTCTCCCTTTTTCCCAACGTGTGCGACCCTCTCCTAATAAAAAACTTTTAAGTGTGACTTCATTTGAATGATTGTCATATTCAAGCCAAACCTGAGCAGAATGGCTTCTTAAAGGAATATTGTATTTGAATACGCTTACCTCAGAATTTAACTCCATTCCTATTCTTTGAATATTTTTTTCATATTTTATACTGTTCACTTCAGTGAGCATTTTTTTAAATAATTCAGGTAGAAAAGCTTGTTGAAGAGTTATATCATCTAACATTTGACTACTACTGCTTGATAAAATAGTTAAGAGGTTTTGATGAATTAAACTGAATATGTCTTCTAAATGTTTGGGAAAATGTCTATTAAATTCAGTACCTGAACCTATCATTGCAGCTACAACACTAAAATCTGACGAAGGTAATAAATGTATTGAGTCAAGAGCAACAAAATTTAAATCTTCAAATATTTGATTCATTTTATCTAAATAATTAGCAATTGGCCACTCGGAATGCATAGGTATATATGCAGGATCAGCAATGTTTTTTCCCCAGTCTAAAAAAATATTTAGGTAGGGTTTTAGCATTTTTTTAAATATAGGCACCTTTTCTTCCTGGCTCCATGCTGAACTTGCCTTCATCGCCTTAATGGATAAGTCATAGGTGTTTACTAACTCTTGCATTACCTTAAAAATGATAATCTTGCTTATAGGAGAGGTATGCTTTAGCTGAATTGCTAATGATTCTGAGCCGATCAATGTTTGCGTTTTAAACTTTACAACATGATCTTGAAGCCACCTCCAACCATTTTGAAAGCTCTTAGGTTGACTGAATAAGTCGATATTCCCCTGACTCGTTTTTAACGTTTGATGTAGATTGAGAAAGTAATTAAGGAAAAGAGTTTCACTAGCAGGAAGCGTTTCTAGAAGTTTATCAAACTTTTCTGAAAGAGTAAGGTTTGATCCAGATATTTTTGAGAAAAAGAAAGTATACCAGGAAGGCAACATTTCTATTGTTTCCAACGTTTCAAGCATCTGTTTAAAATGCGTTACTTGATCCTGAGAAATTTTTTTTGACTGAACTAAGGATTCTAGATCTTTTAAAAAAGTTCTCCATTCCATTTCTGCACTAGGGACGAGCCCTTGCGATCCAAACATAAACAGATCGGCAAAATGGGCCGGATGAGAAAGAGCCTTCTGATAATCTACTAATGCATTTAGATTTTTGTGAAGAGGGGCAATATCTTTCACCGAATATTGGCTCAGGCTACTTCCTGATCGGGAAGATTTGACCAAAAGGTTTTCAATTACTTTGACATAAAAAAGTGGTCGCAATCTTTCTTCGGAATTTTTACCAAAGACAACTTCAGCCTCATTAAAGGCTTCATCTATTTTTTCCAATAATTGAGTTGTAAGGGTTAGTCCTTGCCCTAATTGGCGTGGAATAAATTCCATATTTTTTAAACGAACTATCAGCCCTTGTTCATGCTTTTTTGCATTCTGTAACCATTCATGATGACGTAATGTTTTAAGTTTGGAAATAGCTACTTCCTGTGTGGTCGCAGTTCGGATATCTAAAATAAGGTCCTTAATATCTTGAGGAACTTGTTGTCTTTGTTGGGGAATTGGAATATTTGCTGCCAACGGAAGGGAAATAGCTATTTTTGCAGGATGTACAGCAAACCCCTGGGAAATGTATTCCACGATAGACCCCAGTTGCCTATCCCAGAGATTGAGAACACCTGTTTGCATATCAATGGCAATCAAATAATCTTTATCCATATGACTTAAAATCTCTTGAATACCCTGAGAAGCGAAAATACATGGAATTCCTAATCCGCTGAAATTGACGACAGGGTGTGAGTTAGCAGGTTCGGGACGACTAACAACAACAGCTTTGTGAAGATCTTTTTGAAATTTTTTTTCAGCTTCTTCGAGAGTTGATGTGAAAATTAATTCTTCGGGATTTTCGATCATCACCACAGAACCTAATCCTGGTACAAGGACTTCTCCTTGGACTTTTTCGATGATTGGATTCTCTTTAAGGGCGCCTATTTTTTTTAAATTGATGTAGGAGGGCAATAGATCTGGCCTATTGACCGGTCTTGCCTGGACAGGAAATATCGTTTTTCCTTTAATAACGATCTCCATGTCAGTGGGGTGATTATCAAAGAATTTTTCTCCAAGCACACCCCAAAGATAAAGCCTATGCAAAATACTTTCATCAAAAACACGACTAGTTTGCATTGAAGGGGGATTAGGTGTTTTCTCTAATCTAATTCCATTCGGGGTCAATATGGGAGCCAACCTCTCAGGTTTATCTTGATTGTCATAGAGGATGTATAATTTATCAGGATGAGATTCTGATATCAAGATAAGAACCGTATCTGTGGCAATTCCTTGATTTCCTACAACTCCCTCGCCATGTCCATAAGTTCCACTAATTCTCAGTGCGCGAAACTTTTCTCCTCCAACATAGAGAGGCTCTGTACTAAATAGAACGAGAGAGATGGGTATTTCCAAAGGATTTAATGATCCACCTATCGGCTCTCCAATTAATTCTTGGGCCATTACTGCCAATTTCAATTCAGAGTCAAAAGGGTTTAATTTTGCATTAATTCTATTTTGAAGTGAAGAATAACTGAAGTAAGAACGAACAACATCTCCCATTGCTTTTGTAAGAGACACTGCATTAGGGGAAACATAATTGCGACTAACATTGCCCCCGGCATTAGCTGTTTCTCGCGAATCTTCTGAACCTGTGCTTCTAACCATTAAATAATTATCATTTTTTTTAATTGTTTCAAGCCAGGCTTGAAATTCCGGTGAGACAAGTTCTTGAAATAAAGCTGGATTGGCGCCCGCGGCATTAAAGGCTTTTTCGATCATTTGATCGATAATTTTAAGATGCTCCTGCGCTTCAGATTTTTCTAAAAATGGGCTGATTTCTTTATAATTTTCGTAACGAGCTCCTAATTTGGCCCATTCCTCAAACAATTCAGGTACGAGCTTTTGCAAAAACTGCGTGACCTTATCACTATAAACTGCATGAGGGATCGGAACGACGATTCCCTGGAGATTTAATCCCTCAACTAATTGAGCCTGTTTAATTAGATTAAGATGCTTGTTACCGCCTTCAGCAGATTCCCAATCTTCATGCCAAAGAAATTGTCTTGCCTCATTCATCAGACGTCCAATTGATTGCTCAAATCCATCTAAATCATAGCAAGTTTCATCAAAATGATTCGGCCATTCAGGCAAAGCGGTAAATGAAGAAGTGCTAGATATCGCTCTACTCGCTAAGGCAACTTCTTGCCTTAATTCTCTTACTTGGGTAGTCCCCAAAGGCTTCCGATTATGAATAAGCACATCCACCTTTGCCATAGATCCGGACAAAGATGCTGAACTCACAAGTTCAATTGCATGAGAAGTTTCAGCTCTTGGGTTCAAAGATTCATGCTCATTTATATTTAAGGCACCGATACGGGGTGCGGCAGGTCGTAAGCAAAGTAGTGCAGCAAGAGTCACATTTCTAAAACAATTGAGTTTCCAATTAGAACGATCAAGCTCTAAATTATTTTGGGGCTTAAGACTTTGAAAATGATACCCTCGAAGAGGTTTCATTGCCTCTTCCATCGAAGGGGTTTCAGCATAATGTACTTCAAATTCACTTTGAAGTTTTTGTGTCAAGCTAAGTGATTCTTTTAATTGCACCGTTTGTTGAATTTCGTATATTTCAGAATGTAAACAATCCAAAATTTCTTCCACATTCTTAAAGAGATTATCCTTTTCTGCGCTTTCTAACTTTAACGCTATTTGAGTTAAAGGGTCGGACATTTTTTTAAGATACTGACTGCCTAAATCCTCACTAACAAGGATTTTTTGGCATAAGTCATGCACTTTTTTGCAGTCCACAGCAAAAACCGGCAACCACGAAAACAGTTCTTTATTCGTAAACTTTTGTGTTGCAAGGGCATGCTTAGATA
>JACDGH010000345.1 GCA_013815395.1 Parachlamydiaceae bacterium | reverse complement strand
AGCCGAACCGACCATTGTGAATACTAAGTCTGCCTATAAAAACCCTGATTTTGTGATTGTTGGTGCTGACTTGGGAGTTGTCGTACTTGAAATCAAGGATTGGAACCATATCGTTGGTATCAAGAAAAAAGAAGTCACGATAAAACGTACAAATGGAGAAGTTGTAATCGAAAAAAATCCATTGTTGATCGCTAGGGAATACACGCTCAACTTGGTTGATCGCTTTCAAGAAATCAGCGACCTTATGCATGTACACAATGGTAGGAATGCGTTGAAATTTCCTTGGATGTATGCGGCTGTTTTGCCTCATGCCCACAAAGACTTTATCACGAAATGTGAAGATGCAGGTCTTTGGGACCGCGGTGAAGTCTTTTGTGAAGAAGATTTAACTCCAGAAACTTTTGAAAACGCACTTAGAAATCTTCCTCGTAGGTGGAAATTACATGAACCGCTACGCAACAATACCTTGGATGCAATTCGTGGCGCCATTGATCCTGAAATTATTGTAAAGAATCTTGAGGAAAAACCGATTGGTGTTTTGACAGTTGCCCAAGAGAAGTTTATCCGCGAACCAATTAAATCGCTTAATAATCAGCCAAATGCAAATGGCATCGTTCAGACATCATTGCCACTCGATATTCTAAGTGCTGAAACGATACAGATAGCAGAAAATACTAACATAAGACTAATACGTGGGGTGGCCGGTAGCGGAAAATCGTTGGTTTTAGCAAGACGAGCACAATTCCTAGCTGAACAAAATCCTGAATGGTCTATTCTTGTTCTAGCGTTCAACGTTGATTTGGTTGGAGACCTTAAACATCGTATCCCTGGAGCGCCCAATCTTGAAGTGATTAATTTCCATAAACTTTGTGCAGAAATATTTGGCAAAGATTGGCATAGTCCTAGTGATCTACAAGGTTGGCTTACAGCGCGGTTAGGAATTGTGTTAGCCCAGAATAATTTTACAGCAGAATTTATTGCTTCTGAAATTGAATGGCGTAAAGAATTCGGCATCATAGACAACAGCGAATATCTAAAGGCTTTAAGAAAAGGGAGAGGAAGTCGCTTATCATCTGATTGTAGAAATGTTGTCAATGAAATATTTGACCAATATAGCTCAGCCAAAGAATTAGATGGCTTATTTGATTGGTCAGATGTCCCTTTCCAAACTTTAAGCCGGCTGCAAAATGAACATCCTTTGCAGCATTCGTATGACGCAATCTTGATTGATGAAGCACAAGATTTTGCGCCTTCATGGCTCAAAGTGATAAAGGAATTGTTAAAGCCTGATGGCTTATTATTTATGTGCGATGATCCTACTCAAAGTATCTTTCAATCCTATACATGGAAGGAGAAAGGTATCCAAGTTCAAGGTCGAACGCGGCATTTACGAGTTCCGTTCCGTTCAACCCGCGAAATTAGCTTGGCAGCCCATAGCGTAATTAGCGAGAACAATCAGGCTAATCAAGTTGATGAAATACTACGTCCTGATTTTGACACGTATGAACTTCTCTCTGGTGATATACCTAAACTTTTCAGGCTTCGCGATTTGGTGGGCGAGATAAAGTTTGTCGAAGAATCTGTCTTAAACGCTATCACGTCAGGGACAACAGCAAATCAGATTGCAATTTTGTGCATAACAAAAAAATGGTTAATCAATGGGCATACTTACGGACAAAAGGAATATATGTGGGCTCATTTAAAATGATGAAAGGACTTGAATTCGATATGGTTTTTGTTCCTCAACTCCAGTCGGTTTTTGTTTCTTTTGAAGCGGATATTGAAGATGATTTTTATGATAAGAAGCGACGTGAAATATTCACGGCTATAACACGCGCTAGACAAACGCTAACTCTTTCTTACCACGGTTCATTTCCATCCGAACTCGCTTCACTTGAACCATTTGTTGAAACGCCATTTATCTAGTCAATAAACGCGCTAAAGTTTCCCTTTTCTAACGCTCAAATGAGAATTTTTGTGCTATAATGAACCTGTAAAATAGTGTATCAGGTTTACCATGCCGCTATCCTTAACTTCCTCTCTCCGCCTTAATCTCTGCGTTCTCAGCGTCTCTGCGGTTCAATTTGCCCTTCTCTTTGCGTCCTTGCGCCTTCGCGTCTTTGCGTTAAATTTTTCTCATTCGGTGGCATCCTCCCTTATATCCGCTGCAACGACAGTGCCAATTGTGCGGCGGCGGATACACGCGAGCCAACCGCTGCACTCGGCGGCATCAGCCGGGACAGCCGCCATGCACGTGTGTCAATTCGGCGGATAGCTCCCTTAGATCCGCCTGCCATTTCGGCGGGAAATCGTAACTACTCAGGTGGTATTTGAGGGAGAATTGCGTAATCAAGGCTAATTCATCTCAACCATCTGAGGGAGACTTCATCGCTCCTAGTTCCAAAATTGATACTCGCATTTTGGAAAATGAGGGAGA
>JACDGH010000344.1 GCA_013815395.1 Parachlamydiaceae bacterium | reverse complement strand
CCGCCTTCGTTTTCACTCCGTTCCAACTACGGCTTCAAGGGCTTAAGAAGTAAGCATGAAGGTGATTTCCAACTTTAAAGACGAGCTGAAAAGTAATCTCTTGCAAAATAAACTCATAGCAGTGCGCCGGCTCCTGCCGCGCCTTTTAATTCAGGAGATCACTTTAACCCCCCTTGCTTATAGTATAAAAGGGGTAAGAGCTTAAAAAAACTTAGTGCAAAATCATTGTATTTTGCTACATTTGATTTTCTGAATTGAAAAGCGCGGCAGGAGCCGGCGCACTCCAAAGGCTTCGCCAAAGGCAAATTATCTATTTCTGCTATTTCCTATCAGCCTCTTCAGAGCAGTTCTCGACAAAGCAGCAGGATATAATTTTTGCCGCATTGATTTGTAGAAAGCAAAGCGTGACGCCCGGCTACTTTGAAGCAATCTTTATTTGTCCAAGGTAAAAAAATTACGTGAATCACTGGCGGAACGGCAATATAAAAATCGCGTCTTTTGTGTAAGATAAGTTATTAAGCCATAGCCATTTATGTTCTTAGAACCTCTTAAGTCTCTTCAACTCTTTGGTAGGAGGAAATATTGAGCAGCAAGAATACGGCCGAAATGTTGGCCATAAGAGAGCTACCGCCCTGACTAAATAAGGGCAAATTCAATCCGGTGCTAGGCAATAAGCCCGAAACTACACCTAAATTTAAAAAAGCCTGAAAAGAAATTAAAAAAGTGATACATGCCGCCATGTAAAAACCGCCGCGATCTGGACAATGATAGGCAATGGCAAAGCCCTGGCTTGCTAAAATTACATATAAAGTAATTAAAGCCAAAATCCCTAAAAACCCAAATTCTTCCGCAAAAATCGCTGCAATGTAATCATTTTGTGCCTCAGGCAAATAGCTAAGCTTTTGCAAACCGTTGCCTGGTCCCTTCCCAAATAATTTTCCCGAGCCTGCCGCAATTTTGGCTTGATGGGGTTGATGCCCTTTGCCTTTCAAATCTAATTCAGGATTTAGATAAACCCTTAATCTCGCTGTTACATAAGGCAACTGCATAGCAAATGTTCCCACTACCAAGGTAAAAGCGAGAAGAGGCCAGGCCCAATAGATAAAAGGAATGCGCGTCAATAAAAATAAAACCACAAGAGTCATCGCAATTACCGCCGTGGTTCCATTATTTGGCTCCACCAGAATCAATACCATGGGCACAGAAACAGTGGCCACTAGCTTTAAAAAATGTAGGAAAGTAAACACACCTTCTTGCGCTTTCAAAACATAATGAATAAAATAAGCAGGGATTAAATATTTTACAAATTCTGAAGGTTGGAGTGAAAGACCGGCAATATTTAGCCAGCGGCGAGAACCATTGACTTCACGTCCAATGCCAGGAATTAAGGTTAATAGCAAAAGCAATGTAAATAATATCAAAAGAGGCGCGCTGTAGCGCAGTAGATTCCGATAACCTATCTTATGCAGTCCCCATGCTAAAACTAAGCCGGCAGCTGCGTAGTAAATTTGTTTGATCAATGATTGATGAGTGCTTTTATCTAAATCATGATCGAGTACTTCTGCAGAAGTCGTACTAAAAATAAGGATTAGTCCCATAGCAAAAATAGTGGTAGCAGCTAGTAGCAGCAGTAAACGATGTATTGAATTCATGATAATTATAGTTTTGCAACTGCCTTTTTATTTTACTCGTATTTTATCGCCCACTTTCAAACTTCGCGCTTTTTCCTCGTCCATCCCATTCCATTTAAGAATGTCGTCATATTTAACTTTATGCTCCTTGGCTATTTTCCATGGATTATCCCCGCTCTTGATCGTGTAGTATTTGATTTCAGAATTAGCAGATCCATTAGCCTCAGAAATGGGAACGGAAGTGGACGCTTTAGGCAGGTTAGCAGAAGCATTAGCGACAGAACTTGACCTAGGTGATGCTGCGCTACTTGTGACAGGTACTGGGATACGCAGAACTTGCCCGATAATTAATTTTGAACTCGATAAATTATTGATTTTCTTAATGATTTCAACCGTCGTTCCATTACTGCGAGCAATTTTTTCCAAAGCATCGCCCCGCTTAACAGTCACTTCAACAATGCGCGTATCGGAAGCGGCTTTAATATCTTCTGTTCTTTCAGGTGGAATAGATTGCATGAGTTCGTTATCAAGATCGACAGCGCCTTCATCATCTACGAATACAGATTGAAGTCGATTTGTGGAAAAATCTTTAAGAAAATTATCCATTTCATCAGCAGAGCCTGCATCGGCTAAAATTTTAACCGGAGAGGTGATGAGATGGGCTTGTGATTGAGAAGAGGAAGGTGGTGTTGGCGTTGGTATAGTCTGATTATTAACTAAAGCGCTACCAAGCACTGGTTGATTAGTAATCACCTCTTCGTCGGTGTTTATTGCCATCATAAACAACAAAGCCAAAAGGCCTGCGTTGATCAGCACTGCAA
>JACDGH010000057.1 GCA_013815395.1 Parachlamydiaceae bacterium | reverse complement strand
ATGTAGCCCCTGTATCGATATGAACAACGACCCAGGGAGCATCTAATTCGAAAGAAAGGCGGCGGGTTGCGCGAATAAGTTGCTCAGAGCTGGGACTTGAGCTAATTGCCACCATTAATCTTTCACGCGTTCTCCAACCTTTACCGAGAAGGATCCCATGCAGGTCATGGTCGACTTTTTCAGCTGTAAAACGAAGGGCAATTTCGCGAAGGGCAGTGAGATTATGTTCTTTAAAAAAGTTTTCGGCGGCCAAAATAGATTGGTCCCCCAAATACACCTTTCCTTCTTTTAAACGCTTCAAAAGTTCGGATGGAGGAATATCAATTAATTCTATCGAAGTGGCTCTTTCTAAGACTAGGTCGGGAACTGTTTCTCGAATGGGTATGCCTAATAGATTCTCCACAACATCTTTTCGGCTTTCAAGATGTTGAACATTTAAAGTCGTATAAACATCAATGCCAGCATCCAAGATTTCAACGACATCTTGCCAACGTTTTGGATGTTTAGAACCAGGTACATTAGTATGCGCAAGTTCATCAACTAAAACAAGCTCGGGCTTTTTACTAATAATTGCTTCCAAGTCCATCTCTTCAAAGGCAATGTCTTTATACTTTACCCATTTCTCTGGAATAAGTGGCAGTCCTTGAAGTAATGCTTCAGTCTCCTTCCTACCATGCGTATTAATTAATCCCACCACAACATTGGTGCCATCCTTTTGTCGTTGTTGTGCTTCTCCTAGCATGCAATAAGTTTTACCAACACCCGCTGACATTCCAAAAAAGATTTTAAGGCGACCAAGAGTATTTTGTTGTTCTTCCCTCTGAATCGCCTTTAAAAGCTCATCTGGATTGGGTTGATCGTCTTCACTTGCCATCTAAGGCCTCATTAAGAAGTAAAACATTGACATAGCGGGCCTTAAATTTAAAATTTCTTTCAGCGGTAGAATTGATCATTCGTTTTAAGGCTTCTTCATCCATTGATCGGGCTTTTGCTACCCTAGCTATTTGGAAATAGGCGGTCTCAAGGCTTATATGCGGATCAAGCCCACTGCCCGAGGCATACAACAGCTCTCCAGGAGCATCCTTACCCATTTTATCTTTTCGTTTATTTACGATATCTTTGAGTTTCTGGCTGGTTGGCCCTAAATTACTTCCACCAGATGGCTTAATAGGATCATAATCAATAGCAGAAGGGCGTGGCCAAAAATAACGATTGTCAGTGGTCTTTTGCGCAATCAGCAATGAACCAATAATACGATCTCCTTTTTCAATCAAACTCCCATTTGCATGATAAGGCATGGTGAATTGTGCAATCAAAGTAATAAAAAGGGGGTAAATAAATCCGGTCAAAAGAGTCATCACCACAAAAATTTTAATCGCTGTTTTAAATAAATTCATGAAGCTAAGCCTATTGAGGTTATAAAAAGGTCTATCATCTTGATGCCGATAAAAGGGGCTAGTATTCCCCCGAAACCATAAACAAACAAATTATGGCGCAAGGTTTGAGCGACCGGCTGTGGCTTATAGGGGATCCCTTTCAGAGCTAAGGGAATTAAAGCTATGATAATTAAAGCATTAAAAATGACCGCACTTAAGATGGCACTTTCTGGGGAATGTAGCCGCATAACATTTAATAGATCCAAAGGCCCTTTTTCTCCCGATACAGCATAAAGGGAACCAAAAAGGGCTGGAATAATAGCGAAATATTTAGCGACATCATTTGCTATGCTAAAAGTTGTTAAAGCGCCTCTAGTCATCAGAAGTTGCTTGCCAATTTCAACAATTTCGAGAAGTTTAGTCGGACTATTATCCAAATCAACCATATTACCCGCTTCCCGCGATGCCTGTGTGCCGGTGTTCATTGCCACCCCCACATCAGCTTGAGCCAGAGCTGGAGCATCATTTGTGCCATCGCCTGTCATTGCAATAAGATGTCCTTTGCTTTGTTCCTCTCTAATTCGGGCCAGTTTCATCTCAGGAGTGGCCTGGGCCACAAAATCATCCACCCCAGCTTCTGCAGCAATGGCTCCGGCCGTTAAAGGATTATCTCCGGTAACCATTAATGTTTTGATTCCCACTTTCCGCATCTCTGCAAAACGTTCCTTGATGCCCCTTTTAATAATATCTTTAAGATGGACAATGCCAACGACCTGATTGCCCTCAGAAACTAAAAGAGGAGTTCCTCCTTTATTTGCTATAGGATCAATTACCGCGTAAATTTGTTCGGGAAAAATTCCACCTAGAATTTCAATATGTTTTCTAATCGCATCTACAGCACCCTTGCGAATAATGCGCGTGATTTGACCATTTTCATCCAAAAAATCAATCCCGCTCATTCTAGTCTGAGCAGAAAATGGCACAAAACGGGTATTTTTAGGATTGAGAGCTTCTGCTCTCAAATTAAATTTATTTTTTGATAAAATAACAATAGAACGTCCCTCGGGCGTCTCATCTGAAAAAGAAGCCAATTGCGCAATTTCAGCAAATTCCTGTTCTCCAATTCCTGAAACAGGCAATAATTCAGTGGCCAATCGATTGCCCAGCGTAATCGTCCCTGTTTTATCTAAAATCAAAAAATCAATATCTCCAGCCGCCTCCACAGATCGACCACTTTTAGCAATGACATTGCGTTGAATTAAACGGTCCATCCCCGCTATTCCAATGGCGCTAATAAGCGCGCTAATAGTCGTTGGAATGAGACAGACGAGTAAGGCAATTAGCACAGGCACTGTAATTAATGGGGAGACATCTTGATTTGAAGCATGAGCACTATAGAAAGCAAATGATTTAACCGATATAATGGTGAGTAGGAAAACAATTGTTAAGGCTGATAAAACAATACTCAAAGCTATTTCATTTGGGGTTTTTTGTCTTTTTGCACCTTCAATTAAACCAATCATGCGATCTAAAAAGCTATGTCCCCGCTCTGAAGTGACTTCAATCACAATCCGATCACTTACAACGCGCGTTCCAGCTGTCACAGCACTTCTATCCCCCCCACTTTCACGGATGACTGGTGCAGATTCTCCCGTAATAGCAGATTCATCAACCACAGCTATTCCTTCAATAACTTCTCCATCAGCTGATATGATATCTCCCGCTCCGCAAATAATTTTATCACCTTTGACTAAAGTACTAGCAGAAACGCTAATCTCTTTGCCAGTGGTCATTTTTTTTGCAAAATTTTCGGTCTGAACTTTTCGTAAACTTGCTGCTTGAGCCTTACCACGACTTTCCGCAATAGCACTTGCAAAATTGGCAAATATCACTGTAAACCAAAGCCACAAAGAGATTTGAATATTGAAGGCGGAGGGGCCTAGAATCGTTAATACTGTAGTATAAATTGCTCCTAAATAAGTGACGAACATCACAGGATTGGAAAATTGCGTTTGAGGGGCAAGTTTTGTAAAAGAGTTTATTAACGCATCGATGATAACGCTTGCGGTGATCACACTCTTTTTTTTATGTCTGCTGCAATCATCCATGATTAAAACGCCTGCCCACGTAGCATTAAAATTTGTTCAACAATTGGACCTAAAGAGAGCGCCGGAAAGAATGTTAAAGCCGCAACTATTAAAATAACGCTAAATAATAGAACCCCAAAAAGGGGGTTATTCGTGGGAAATGTTCCCAGAGAATACGCCACTGTTTTCTTTTGGGCTAAACTCCCCGCTATGGCTAAGCTAGGCACTAAAATAGATAGTCTTCCTAAAAGCATAATTTTTCCTAATACGATATTGTAAAATAAGGTATCTGCACCAATTCCGGCAAAAGCACTTCCATTATTATTTGCGGCCGAAGAAAATGCATAAAGAATTTCTGATAAGCCATGCGGTCCAAAATTAGCCAAGCTATCTAAAGCAACTGGCAGAGCAATCGCAATACCAGATCCCAGAAGAATCAGAGAGCATGGGGTTAAAATGGCTAGCATAACCCATTGCATTTCTGTTTTCTCAATTTTTTTTCCCAGGTATTCGGGAGTTCTACCGACCATCAAGCCCACTAAAAACATGGTCAGAAATATAAACATAAGCATGCTGCACATGCCCACTCCCACGCCTCCAAAGACAACTTCTCCAATTTCCATATTAAACATAGCAATGCCGCCCGTAAGTGGTGAGAGGCTTGAGTGCATACTATTAATAGAACCGCTAGATGTGGCCGTTGTTGATACCGCCCAAAAAACGCTGTTTACTACCCCAAAACGCGTTTCTTTACCTTCTAAAACAGGATTTACTGCAAGTACTGGATTAAAAACATATTCAGAAGCGATCGCTATTCCTATGCCCCCAATCCAAATAATAAACATCACAAAAAATATCAGCCACCCCTGTTTTCGCGATTTTATCATCATCCCATACATATAAGTGGCAGCAGCTGGGATGCAAAGAATGGCAAATGTTTCCACAAAATTAGATAAAGGCGTGGGGTTTTCAAATGGATGTGCGCTATTGGCATTAAAAAAGCCCCCTCCATTTGTCCCTAATTGTTTAATGGCAACTTGCGAAGCCGCTGGCCCCATGGGGATATTTTGAATATCACCCTGCAATGTGGTCGCCTGCACATAAGGATGTATATTTTGAATCACACCTTGGCTGACTAAAAAGAAGGCTAGAATGATGCAAAAGGGGAGAAATAAATAAATAATTGTTCTGGTTAAATCTACCCAAAAATTTCCGATTGTTTGGCTAGAGGTGCGAACAAGGCCTCGTATGTGAGCTAAAAGGACTGCATTCCCAGTGGCGGCACTTACAAAATTCTGAACTGTCAATCCTGCCATCTGCGTCAAATAGCTCATGGTATTTTCACCCCCGTAAGCTTGCCAGTTGGTATTAGTCACAAAACTAATTGCCGTATTGAACGCTAAAGCCAGACCCACTCCCTGAAAACCTTGAGGGTTCAAAGGCAACCATCCTTGAAAGATTTGCAAGCAAAAAAGAAAAATGAAACCAACCAAATTAAAATAGAGCATACCCTTTGCATAATCTTTCCACCCCATTTCCTGGGCGGGGTCAATTTTGCATAGATGATAGATTAGCTTCTCCAAAGTACCTAAAATGGGGATGGATATTTGAGGATTATCTTTAAAAATTTCTGCCATATAGCGTCCCAGCAAAGGCACAGTTAGCAACAATAGCAGAATAAAAAATCCTAATTGAAGTCCACTCTCCATAATTCATTTCCCAACTAATTAAAATTTTTCAGGATATATTATGGTGTAAGTTAAATAGATAAGCAAAAACACAGCTAGAACTGCGGCCACTATAAAATCACTTTGCATATATCCCTATCAATAAAGTTTCAAATCTTAGGGTTCTTAAAAAAAAGAAAACTTTTAAAGAAAACTTCCTATTACGTTTATTAAACACCTCTCTGTGTTTAAAAACCTACCACAGAGATTATAGAGGTATTCTATCACCAAAAGGCGACCGAACCCCAATTTCCTAGTAACTACAAAATTCTATATGAAATGTCGTTATAAAAGAGTGGCTTAACTTACGCAAGGAAATATTTTACTCTACTACTGCGTTAATTCCGATGTATTGGAAATTTTATTGGCGTAGAGCAGTCTAACATATCAAAAATTGAACGTGGAGAGCGTTCGATTAGTGCGAAAATAGCTAAAAAATTGGAAAAGATATTCGACGTCGATTATCTTCTGTTTCTTTAAGGTTTTAACCTCAAGCTATCCCAATTTTTGACGCAGTCGTTAAACACTTGCTTATTAAAATAAACAACACTACCATACGTCCATTTTCAAAAAAAAACCCATCGACACACCAAAACTTCGGCATACACATGGCGGATCTGACTGAACTTGAGGCTTTAGCAATTTTATCAGCGACTTCCGGTATGGGCGCAATCAAGATTCGCTTTTTATTACAATCTTTCGGGGAGGCGCGCCTTGCTTTGCAGGCTTCTTCTAAAGAAATAGGCACACTGCGCGGATTTGAACGCATTGCCCCCCATTGGAATAGCTGGCAAACCAACCTAGCCTGGCAAAAAGACCTCGAATTAGCAGATAAATATGGCGTCACCCTCATTCCTTATACAAGCCCACATTATCCAAAACGTCTTCTAGAAATTCCTGATCATCCTATACTATTATATGTTCAAGGCTCAATCAAACCTCAAGATCAGCGTTGTATCGCCATCGTTGGCACACGCAATGCTAGCATCTATGGAAATGAAATGGCAGAGGCTATCGCTAAAGATTTGGCAGGGGCTGGCTTTACCATTGTGAGTGGACTCGCCCGCGGAGTGGATACGGCAGCCCATTGCGGTGCTTTAGAACGCGGCCGCACTTTAGCCGTGATTGGCTCTGGCTTAGCAAATATTTACCCCAGAGAAAATATCGCCTTGGCCGGCAATATTGCGCGCCAGGGGGCTTTAATCAGCGAATTTCCAATGTCCACATCCCCTGAAAGACAGAATTTTCCACAGCGCAATCGCATTGTCAGCGGAATGACTATGGCTACACTGTTAATTGAAGCCCCTGTTAAAAGTGGTGCCATGATCACCATGGACAGAGCTTTAACCCAAAAACGCAAGTTATTTGCATTGCCAGGGCGGGCCGACAATGAAAATTTTCGCGGAAATCATTTATTGATTAAAAATGGACAGGCTCAATTAATAGAAAACGCCCAAGACATTCTCTCCCATTTCAATGATTTCTTCGGACATGTCATGCTTCCGCTCGTGAATGAAGTGCGCTGCGCGATCAATGCAGAAGAAGAGGCATTGCTAAAATTGATGCCTACTGAAGAAGTTAATATTGAACAACTGGTGCATTTAAGTTGCTTTCCAGTGCAACATGTGCAACGAACTCTCATGAGTCTTGTATTAAAAAAATTAATCAAAGAATTTCCTGGAAAGATATATAAGAAGAAATAATCACATCAAAGTTAGTGCAAGTTACTGATAGACAATAATGTAAAAAAAATATATTCTAATACTAGATGATCAATATCGCTTTCTGTTACAACACGTAAAAAATGAGACCTTTTGAGGAGTGTCAGATAAATGGCTAAATCTACAGCTAAATCTCTTATTATTGTGGAGTCCCCAACAAAAATCAAGACTTTAACAAAATTTCTTGGTCCTGAATTTGTAGTGGAATCTTCTGTAGGGCATATTCGCGACCTGCCTCCAAAGGAATTTGGCATCGATCTTGAAAATGGTTTCGAACCGACCTATGTCGTCATGCCGGACAAAGAAAAGGTGATTGCCAAATTAAAGCAAGCTGCCAAAGAATGCGATACGATCTACCTCTCTCCCGATCCCGACCGCGAAGGTGAAGCTATCGCCTGGCATATTAGTGAAATTTTACCGAAAAATGCCAACATCAAACGGGTCACCTTTAATTCTATCACCAAAGATGCGGTCCTTAAAGCCTTGGAAAATCCAAGGGATATCGATCTAAACATGGTTTTTGCGCAACAAGCGCGCCGTCTATTAGACCGCATGGTGGGTTATAAAATATCCCCTTTTCTCAATCGCCGCATCCAAAGAGGTAAAGAAGGGTCTGTTTCTGCCGGACGTGTGCAATCCGTAGCCTTAAAATTAGTTGTCGACAGAGAAAAAGAAATTTTGGCCTTTATTCCTGTAGAGTATTGGAATTTAGCTGCTCTTCTCAAAACAGCTGAGGATGAGCGCACATTTCGGGCTGCTTTATATTCTTTGGACGGCAAACGTCTGGATAAAGAACCAACTCCAGGAAAAGATCTGGCTATCGTCAATAATAAGCAAATAGCTGATGCTGTCATTAATCGCATGAAGCATGTTCCTTACAAAGTGATTAGTGTCGAGAAAAAAGAAAAACGACGCAATCCTGTTCCCCCCTTTATTACATCAACATTGCAACAAGAAGCCAGCCGTCACCATGGATTTTCTTCAGCAAGAACAATGAGTGTAGCCCAATCTCTTTATGAAGGGATTGACCTCGGCAATGAAGGCGCAGAGGGATTAATTACCTATATGCGTACCGACTCCGTGCGTGTGGCACCGGAAGCTATCACAGAAGTTCGGGAATATATCCTAAACACTTATGGCAAAGACTTCATTCCCGCCCAGCCCAAAGTATATAGTTCGCAGAAAAGCGCGCAAGATGCCCACGAAGCTATTCGCCCTGCTAATCTGCAGCATTCACCTGAAAAAATTCAACAATATCTCAGCCGTGAACAATTCATGCTTTATCAATTGATCTGGCGGCGATTCCTCGCATCCCAGATGATGCCAGCTGTTTACGATACAGTTTCCGCTGATATCGTCGGCGGAGATGAGGGGATTATGGTTAGAGCCACAGGCTCACAAATCAAATTCCAAGGATTTTTGGCTGTTTATGAAGAAAAGAACGACGATGATGATAAGGACGATGAAAGCCGCATACTACCAAATCTTGTAGAGGGCATGACTTTGAACCTAATGGACTTATCATCTGATCAGGTCTTTACTCGTCCCCCACCCCGTTTTACAGAAGCATCGCTTGTAAAAGAGCTCGAAAAATCAGGCATTGGGCGACCATCGACTTACGCCACAATTATGAATAAGATTCAAAGTCGCGAATACACAATTAAAGAAAGTGGACGCCTAAAGCCCACTGAGCTAGGACAAGTGATTGCTCTATTGCTGGAAAACAATTTTCAACAAATAATGAATATTGGGTTTACAGCGATCATGGAAGATGACTTGGAGCTTATTGCAGAGGGGAAGAAAGAATGGCGCAAATTAATCGGCGATTTCTGGACAGAATTTAGTCCTACACTTTTAATTGCCGAAAAAGAAGGCTTCGTACCTAAGGTATTAACTGATATCGATTGCCCTACTTGCGGTTCTAAATTACAAAAAGTTTGGTTTAAAAATAAATATTTTTACGGCTGCTCACGTTACCCTGAGTGCACTTATTCCGCGCCTATTGAAGAAGTTAATTTCAATAAGGATGAGTATGCAGAAGATTTCAATTGGGAACAAGAATGTCCCCTTTGCCAAAAGCCTATGAAACTCCGCCATGGACGCTTTGGAGCCTTTTTAGGCTGTACCGGCTATCCAGATTGCAAAGGCATTATTAATATCCCCAAAAAAGGGGAAGTGATATTATCGCTAGAAGACATGCCGGCTTGTCCAGCAATTGGATGCACCGGACATATTTCCGCGCGCAAATCGCGCTATGGAAAAACATTTTATTCCTGCAGCACATTCCCTGAATGCGATGTGATTGTCAATAACCTGGAGCAGCTCTCTGAAAAATATCCGGAACATCCGCGCACAGCCTATGTCAAAAAGACTAAGCCTGGCTTTAAAAAGGGTGGCGCTAAAGGCGCAGATGACAAAGAAACTAAAGAAAAGACGGTTTCTAAAAAAAGCGCTACTGCCAAAACTACTAAAACCTCTAAAGCATCTAAAACTTTTAAAACGACAAAAGTGGTGAAAGAAAAAGTAACAAAAGAAAAAGTTGAAAAACCGAAAAAAGTACGTCAATCTGCAGCTGTGGATGTCACCCCTGAATTAGCGGCGATTGTCGGCAGTGCTAACTTGCCGCGCGCGGAAGCATTGAAAAATGTGTGGAATTATATTCGCGCCCACAATTTGCAAGATCCAAAAAACAAGCGTTTAATTCATCCTGATGGATTAATGGCAAAAGTGTTTGGGACAACAGAAGCGGTGGACATGTTTAAAATGACTGCCCTGTTAAATAAGCATATTATTAAAAGCAAATAATACAGCCACAACTTCGTCATCATCGGTTTGAGAAAAGTTTTGGTAGAATTGACCGACAGCGGCAAAGTATGCCGGTGCAGCTAGACAAACAACCTCGTCGACTCTTTTTTTAATTTCATCTAATGTGTCAGGTGGTGAAACCGGAATAGCCACAATGATGCGCTCTACGCCCTGGGATTCTACACCCATAATGGCAGCGCGCATTGTAGCGCCTGTGGCCAAACCATCATCCACAATGATAACTGTTTTACCTTCCAATGGAATGCATTTGCGATTTTGACGAAATTTTTTCAGTCGTGCTTGAGCAATCTTTCTTTCTCGAGCTATAGTCTCATCAATATGTTGCCGGGAAACAGCAAGTTGATCAATTAAATCCCCATTCAGCAATGGCTCCCCTTGATCACTAATGGCTCCAATAGCCAATTCGGGGTTCAAAGGTGCTCCTATTTTTCTTGGACATAATACATCCAGCGGAAGATGGAGACCTTGAGCTACAGCCCCCGCTGTCACCACTCCACCGCGCGCCAAGCCTAGCACAACTGTATCGGAATTATTTTTGTATTTTGTAAGATAAGGGACTAATAATTTGCCTGCTTCGAAGCGATCTTTAAAAATCATTATATTTTCCTTTATATGACCACATTTTAGGATAACAAAAAGGGGCTTGATACACTTCCCAATTGCAGATTCCCTTTCTATAGGATATATTCCATATCATCTGAAATGGCAAAAAAAGGCAAGGCTATGCTGAAAAAAATATCTCTACTCACTAATTATAATTTATATGAATCAAAGCGCCATTTTACAGAGAAGTTGGCGGAGGCCCTAAAGCGCAAAAATATTGAAACACAAATTATCGACGCACGCGAAGGGGCTTTGGGGGCAGATGTTATTGGGGCCATCCAGCGCTTTGCGCCGGATGTGACCGCGTCATTTAATAGTTTGGACCCCATAGCTGAAAAAAAATTTCTGTGGGATTTTCTGGAAACTCCCCATATTTCTTTTCTGGTCGATCCTGTATTTTACTCAACTTTCCTAGTAGAAAGCCCTTATTCTATCATGACTTGTGTAGATCGCAGCGATCTCTCAGCTGTCAGCTCCCACAATTTCTCCAATGCTTTCTTTTGGCCGCATGCAGTCGAAAAAGAGCTTGCTGCTCCGAAAAATGCGGATCGCCCTTTAGATGTAGTTTTTTTAGGAAGTTGCTATGATTACGAAAGTTTAAGGGTTTCTTGGCAGCAACGCAATCCTGCAGCAATTAATAAAGTGCTGGATGATGCTATCGATATTGTGTTTTCTGATGAACGTGTTTCACTGGCCCAAGCCCTAGTGCAAGCGTGGAATGCCACAGGAAATGATCCACAGGGCGTAGATTTCATGACCTTATATTATTATCTCGACAATTATACGCGTGGTAAAGATCGCGTAGAATTGATCCGCTCAATCAAAGATACTCAGATACATGTTTTTGGTGAACTTTCTCCCGATAATGCTGTTGGAATCTTAGGTTGGGCACCTTACTTGGCCGCTCAAAAAAATGTCACAGTTCACCCCTCTGTGCCCTTTAATGAAGCTCTGCAGATCATGAAAAAATCTAAAATTGTTTTAAACAGCATGCCATTCTTTAGAGATGGGACACATGAACGCATATTTACGGCTTTAGCTTGCGGCTGCTTAGCGATAACCAGCGAAAGCATCTATTTGCGCGAGCAATTTCGCGAAGGGGAAGGGGTGGTATTTTATAGCTCTAAACACCGCGAAAATGTGAGCGGATTTATCCACGATATCATTAAGCAAGAGCCTAAGCGCCGGGAAGCTGCCGCACTTGGACGGGAGAAAGTATTACTGCATCACACGTGGGATGTACGCGTGGCAGAACTTTTGGAAAAGTTACCTCCCATTTTAGAAAGGATAAATAAATCTATAATTTAAGCAAGAGGCTACTCCCTAAGCTGAATACTTTAAGTTTTAAAAAACTTTGAACTTTTTCTAATTTCTGTTTCCCTTTGTTTGGTGGAAAGCAGGCGAAAGACGCCCTGGCTACCGCGCGACTGGCAGAACCATAAACTTAGTCTTAAACAGTGAGGTGGTGTAATAACCAACGAAGCTTACCTATGCAGATCCGGATCTGTGTAGAAGTCAGTATCACCCAAAGGG
>JACDGH010000343.1:1890-2457 GCA_013815395.1 Parachlamydiaceae bacterium | reverse complement strand
CCTTAAACTCTGCATTTCATAATGTTAGAACATCGATAGATGTAAATGATCAATTAGATAAAATGATAGCAATTAATAAGGTTATAAGCGAGGCTATTACTTTGTTTAATGATGCCTCAGACTTCCACGAATTATTAGATTATCAGGAAAAAGAAGGCAGGGCTCAAACGCCTTTGGCTAAACCGCTATATAATTATGAAACTCGTTTAGCAAGCAATATTAATAACATTCAAAAAAAAATTAGCGATGTTACAAAAATAATAAAAAGTTTAGAAGGAAAGACATCGCCAACTATGGATCAAGCCAAAAAATTTGAAAAAAGTGTTCATGTTCTTAATGAAATAAAAAAACAATACAATAATGAACTTGTACTTTTTCAACAAGCGAAAGAAAAAAAAGTTAAAATTATAAACAATTCTGGTGTCCCCATTGTTGCAAAAAATAAAATTGAAAACCTCATGATAAAGTCTAAAACTAAATCGGAATTTCAGAAAATAATAGATTTTTGTGCAAAAGAAGAGGTTAATGCGGTTGTAAAAGAAGAGCTTAATGCGGTAACAAGAGAAG
>JACDGH010000343.1:0-1880 GCA_013815395.1 Parachlamydiaceae bacterium | reverse complement strand
AATAAAATTAGAGTCTTTTTTAAACCAGTTTGGGAAGATCATAGGTGAATTGGAAAAAAAAGAAAGGGATCTTTTATTAGCTATTGCAACCTTGCAACAAAAGGAAGAAGCCTTTGGACTAAATGATGAAGAGCAAGGTATGATAAGTAAGCTCAATGATCTGGTATTAAAATGCAAACTAAAGATACAAAGTTTTAGTTTATCAAAATCTAAGTTTGATGAAGCATTAGCTATACACAAGGGGCATATGGTAAAGCCCACTTCCGCAAAGGAATTTGAATCGATTACAATATCAATTACAGACTTTTTTAAGAGTCTTCCGGATGGGTTGAATGAGATTTTGGGTGATATTGATAATCTTAAAAATCAAAAAAGCAATGAGGAATTCCTTAAACAAACAAATTTCTTGGTGAATGATGAGGAAGTTTAATGTGTTATGAGGCTTAATTCAACAGAGACACTTTTTAGGAGAAAATTATAAGTGAAAATAAAAACATTTTTTAACTTGTTCTAATTACTTGTCTTCTTTGGCCATCGTGCCCATGTCATCTAGGCAATATTTCCCCTTAAATTCCCCTCTAAAAAATGTGTTGATCAATAATAGGGCAGCGCGTTATTCTAACCCACAGAAATTATTAATAATGTTATTGCATATGAATTGCCAATAGAGGTTCCGATGACAAAGGTAGTCATAACAGAAGAAATACAGAAAGAATTGAAAGAATTTCTTGATCTGAACAGCTCTGCAGAGCTCATTCATACTTATCTGTATTTCGTTGAATTAAAATTTAATCTTGAACCTGTATTGTTTCCTAAAGAGAAAACAATCTTTCAAAGTGCTGAAGAGGCCGTGCGCCATTTGGAAAAAGATGATAAACTATGGCATGAAACTGAGATAAAAATTGGTTTTAGCAATTTAAGTATCAATGATCAAACGACTAAGGTGTATATCTGTCCTTTCACAGGCAAAATTTTTGGGGACAATACTCATCCAAATCCTCAAGATGCTATTTATGATTGGGTTTCGAGATGTCCAGAAAATACTGAACGGGTGGGTGGTTTACGCGTGAAGCGCTTTTACATCTCTGAAGATCTAGAAGTAATCAAAAGTTTAGTTGCAAAAACTAAACATAAGGAACCGATCACCAAAGTAGTGTTTTCTTCAGTGTTGAGCGGTAAATTATTCAACACTAAACAAGCAGTTATTGAAGATTTTAAAAACAACTATTTGAAAAAATTGTCGTTAGTAGAAGTGCAAAATCAAAATCGCTTTCAAATTGAAGATCACTTTTTGGCCTTTATTCAGAAGCAATTGGCCGAAGAAAAGATTGCTGCTTTTGTGGAATCTTTAGCTGATTGTGATGAATTCATGCCATTTATCCAACAATGGATTGAGTAGGCCTTTTGAGTATGGTGCGACATGTCACTCATTCTGCCTTAGACACGCAGGCCTTAGCAATTGAATTTGGTCGCGCATTGTCACCTAACAGCGTGGTTTGTTTTTTTGGTGAGTTGGGTGCAGGCAAGACCACATTTATCAAAGGTCTGGCAGAGGGGTTATCGGCGGGATTAGAGACTCAAGTGAGCAGCCCTACTTTCACCTATCTGAATATCTATCGCGGTGTCTCTACTTTATATCATTTCGATCTCTATCGCTTGCGTGATGCGGATGAATTTCTGGGGATGGGTTTTGATGAAATGTTTTATGCTGAGGGGATTTGCTGCATCGAATGGTCTGAAAAAATTGCCTCATTACTACCCCCCGGAACAATTTGTGTGCGGATGGCCCATCTCGACGAATCTAGTCGACAGATCGACATAACCCTAGCGGAAAACAATGGCTAAATATTTATTTAAAAATCCCCGTTTCATTCAATCTG
>JACDGH010000056.1 GCA_013815395.1 Parachlamydiaceae bacterium | reverse complement strand
AAATCGGTAAGGAGCCTGCAGTAGCCCACGACATGCCAAAGAGTGGGATGGCCTTTTCCCATATGTATTTTGAAGACACCTCTTTGATGAGTTCTTTGTTTGCCACACATCCGCCTTTAAAAAAGCGTATAGAAGCCATTGAAGGCCGCGAGTACATCCCTGATGAGTGGAACATTCCCAAGTAAAGTTTGGGTTTAAGAACTTGAAACATCAATTTTATTTCGACGAAACGCGTTTGGCAAAGGGCAGCAGGAGCTGCGCACTGCATAGTAAAAGAACCGTTGCTTCAAAAGACTTAAATCGTCAACATATTTTTTCAATGCAACGCGTTTGGAGTGCGCAGCTCCTGCTGCGCTTTACTAGCGATTATAAGTCAGGATTACCTTTACTATTTCTAATCATTTTTTCAACCACTTCTTTAGCAGTTTTAATATCCTTACGATAATGATCAAGATCTTTGCTAAGCGTTGAGTCAACTTGTTTTAACCTAGTTTCCGCCTGATTTAATATTTCATTTAAATGAACTAGTATTTCTTGATTAGGTACATTAGATCTCCTCATTTCTGAAATTTGAGGTTCAATTGATTTAAGTAGGGCCGAAATAAATTTTTCATCCTCTGACATAGGTACAAGAGATACCATTGGCTCAATTTCTAGCTCCATCTGTTCGTCTACAACTGGGGTTCTCATTTTCTTTATTTCTTTATTCAAAGGATCCAATAGGTATTTCTTGGAATCCTCACTATGTGCATTTAACTTATCCATTTTTTCTTTGAGATCAGTCAGTTTGTGATGAAAAACAATTACTTTGCTTTTTAACTCAGAGGGTCGGTCATTTTCAACACTATAGTCTAGGGACTCAAGTGTTTTATTTAATCTCTTCATCATTTCACTAGAGGCTTCAGCTGTAATAGCCAGATCTTCTTGTCCTTGCACCTTATTAAGTGCAGCCTTTAATTTAAATAGGGATTCGCTAAGATATAAAGGGACTTTTAAGTCTTCTTTAATTAGCTCTGACAGTGCATGCCAAACGAAAAATCTTGCCCGCTGAATATTTTCTTCAGAATGAGGCCTTTGGGTATCCTCTATAATTTCATCAAGTGTTTTTCTCCCCGCTAGTAACTCATTTTCAAGCTCAATAATCTCAAAAGAACCTTCCAAACTAGTGTATAACTTAATGGTTTCGTCATATACATCCGTAATATCTTTATCAGCCCCTTTTACAGAGAATATGACATCCTTTTCAATAATCTTCAAAATATCATCTGCTTTTTCAAAGATTAATTTTAAATCCTTAACAATAAAAGGAGAACTTAACTTAATTTGTGATAACTCGAAAATTAATTGTTCACTATTTGGCTGATCTGCGTATGCAAGTAAAGTTTTAAGCTTTCCTATCAAATCATTCACATTTTCAGATTTTATATCGACAATACCTTTGGACAATTTATTAAATTCGGTAAAACTAGTTTTGACAGACTCTGACAATTTATTATAATTTAATTCATAATCTTCTAATGGGAGCTCTTTTTCATAAAGACCATCTTTGGATTTTTGTATTTGTTTTTTTGCAGTTTCTAATGCTTTAATAGCGTCTGAATGTTTAAGCACAGCTTTGTTATAATTTTCAGTATATTGCATATTATTTGTTTCTTTAGATTTTTTAAGATCTGCAATATATTTTTTAAATTCTTTCAGGGCCTTATTTGTTTTATCTAGCTGTTTCTCGATAATATTTTTATATTTATCTATCGAAAATACTCTATTTTCATTTATTAAATTCATTTGACTCACAAAGCCTTGTAGTTTTGATAGCATAGTATCAACTGGAAGATTATGGACATCAGGAAATCTTTCACTACTAAGAGGATCAATTAAAGTATTTACTACAACTTTTAAAGCCTTTATCATTGGCTCTGTGTTTACAGCTGTTATAGTTTCATTCGGGCCTTTAAGTGTTTCTTTTAAAGCTTTATTTAATAATTTAATATTCTTGGCATAAACATCTTGAACATCCTTTTCAAAACCAAAAGAGCCAACCCATCGTGGTGTAAGTTCTAATTTTATAAACTCGTCATTCATAGATGATAATTCTTCCCAAATGGAAAATCTAGCTTGCTGAATTTCCAAACCTGTATGGGAAAGACTTGGATGCTTGAGAATCTCATTTAGCACTATTTCCCCAACTTTAGGTTCAATTTTAGGTTTAATTACTTGAGCTTGAGACTCTTCAACAAGTTCGCTTGCACTCAAAGGTGCAGCAGAGGTTGCTTGTGAAGATATTATTTCATCCGGATTTAAATTTCCCTTCTCAATTTCTTCGTCCTCTTCATCAATCGGTGGAAGACTCGCTGCATATTTTCGAAGCTTTGAAGGAGCTTTTAAATCGGATTGTACGGCTGCTTCATTTGCTTCTTTCACTACCCCGCCCGACCTTTCGGGCTTTAATGATGTTGTTTCAGAAGAATGAGGGCGAGTCTGACTTTCACGTACTTCTGCATGCTGTTTTTGGCCTGAGTGGCCACTCTTTTCTCTTTGGCGGCCGACAACTGCATTTTTTTCAGCAACACTTAAGAGATTTGTAGTCTGTTCATATAGTGTTGTTAACGAGCTATCATTAAAATTTTTAATATCATTTTCTAAGTCTTTCCATTCTTTTAATATATCTTTAATTTTTGATTGATTTTCATCATATAAGATATCTATATCACTTGAAAGACTAGGTTCAGCTTTAATTTTTGCTTGAAGTTCTTTTAAACGATCTTTAGCTATTTCAACCGCCCTCTCCTGATCTTTGGGTGCTACACTCAAAGAACTCTCTAATAGGGAATCGGAAACCGAGCCGCTTTTAACTTCAGTGTCTAAAGTTGATGAAGGAACTGGATACTCAACGTCGCGTTGCTCCTCTGATATTGCTTTTTTAAGCGCTGTCTCAACTATATTACCTTTTTCGCCTGATGGAATAATTTTTTTTTGTGAGATTGCCTCTTTAGCTGGTTTTCTCAAATCAGCGCTCTCTTTACCACCCGCCTTTCCCCATAAACTTAACGAAGCTAAATCTTTCTTAATCTGCGATAATTTATTATATATTAGAAAATCCCCTTCTTTAGCTGAAACTCTTTGATCTTGAAGCTTAATTTTTTCTTTATAGCGTTTTTCAATATTACTAATAATTTCTTCTGATACTCTTACAAACTCATCTTTTGTCTCGCTAGACCATTCTTTTTTCAGCAGTTCGTTCGCCTGTTTAATCATTTGATTAAGTATATCTTCTTCAGGGGCATTAGCATTTATATCAGAAACTAAAGTTCTTAAATCCTCTTTGAATGATTCTACAGCTACTTTTTGGAGATAAATACGATCAATTTTAAAAAGATTTACTTCTATGTCCTCGACTTCCCTATCATATTTATTTTCTAGTAAATATTCCTCTTGATCTAACGAATACCCTTCTTGCTCATAAATAGTTATTGCAGGCTTTAGGAAACTTAATATTTTTCTCGTTTCTGAAATTGCTTCTCCTAATTCTTCCAGAGAATGCTTTCCTAGTTCTTCGGTAGAATTAGTATTGAATTTTTTAATTATAGAATCAGCCCTAAATAGGTTCACAATAATGACAGTTTCATTATTTTCGACTAATTCATTTCCACGTTTTTCTACAGACTTCATGTTATCTTCGATTTCAATAAGCCTTCTAAGTAAAGGGCCTACTGTTTTTCCATCACTATGATTTTTAATACCTGTTATTGCGCCTTCCAGTTTTGTCCTTATTTTTTTAGCATCCTCTAATAAAACTCCACCGTCTTCCATCCTGCGTACGTTCTCAATAGTCGCTATTAAATTCGATACAAATTGACTATCTACAATTGCATAACCTGATGATACATCCTGTGTAGACTCTTTTATAGCCATTCTAGAGAGAATACCTTCAATGCTTTCTTTAATTTCAAGCAATTGCTTTAAGTAGATGCCATTTGCCTGATGAATAATATGAAAACGTTCCTTTATTGTTTCAATATCGTCTCTAGATTTAACATTTACTGTTGATTTTGCTTCAAGAACCTTAGATTTATCTGGAGATTCGATTCGGTCTGAAGGATTAATTTCAGGCGCTAAACCTTCTCTTTCTGGCCTCTGAGTATCTGCTTTTAAACCCCTATCTAACCCTCTTGCTTTATCATGTTTTTTGTGTATTTTTTGCCTTTTTACGTTTTTGAATGGATCTGCACGAATTTCTCCTAATTGTCCCTGATCCTCTAGAAATTCCTCACTTAGTGGAATAAGAGCTTCTTCTTTATCTATATGTTCTTGTATTTTTTGCTGAATTACCGCCTCTTTTCTTTGTTGACGAATTACTACCCCCTTCTTCATGGCAGCAATTTCCTTTCTTAATGCTGTATTCTCCCTTTTCGCTTTATTCCTATCTACTTTCTTTTGACTCATTTTCATATTTTTACTTTTGAGTATTTTATGTTTTTCTATTTCTGTATTTAAATTCTCAATTTCGCTAAGATTTGCCATTTCACGTTTATCTTCTTTTTTGACGAGTTTATGCCATCCAATATCTATATCACTTGAAAGAGGAGGTTCAGCTTGAAGTACTTCTAGACGGTTTTTAGCTGCTTCAACCGCCCTCTCCTGGTCTTTGGATGCTACATTCAAAGAACTTGCTGACAGGGAATCGGAAATCGATGCCCTTTTAACTTCAGTGTCTAAAGTTGATGAAGAAACTGGATGATTAACGACGTTTTGCTCCTCTGATGTGGCTTTAAGCAATGACTCCTCCGCTTTAATACTTTGTTCTCCTGCTGGAATTTTTTGTGAGATTGCCTCTTTAGCTAGGTTTCTTAAATCAGTGCGCTCTTTACCCTCCCCTTTCCCCCATAAACTTAACGAAACTAAAACTTTCTTAATTTGCGATAATTTGTTATATTTTAGAAGATCCCAATCTTTAGCTGAAACTCTTTGATCTTGAAACTTAATTTTTTCTTTATATCGTGTCTCAACGTTATTGATAATTTCTTCTGATAGTCTTACAAACTTTCCTTTAGTCTCGCCAGACCATTCTTTTGTAAGCAATATGTTCACCTTTTCCAACATTACATTAAGTTCATCTTCTTTAGGGGCATTAACATTAACATCAGAAACTAATATCCTTAAAACTTCTTTGAATGATTCTGCAGCTACTTTTTGTTGATATATATTATCTAGCTTGGCTAATTTAAGCCTCATTCCTTCAATCCTTTCAATGTATTTCTTTTCAGGTTTAAAACCTTCTTCTTTAAATTTTTCAATTAATTGTTCTGCATTACTTAATATATTTTTAGTATCTGTAATTGCTTTTTGCAACACTGAAGTAGGATTTTTCCCTAATTCTTCAACAGAGACAGTTCTAAAATCTGTAATTATAGATGCCGCTTCATTTAAGCTTGCATTAAGAGACTTTTCAAATGCCTTATTATTGTATTCGTTATATAATGTGATCATTTGCTGATTACGAAGCTGTTCTTCAGTAGAAAGTTCAATCTTAAAAGATTTAGTTAATTGACCTTGAGTTTGAAGCAAGTTTTCAAAAGCTGAGGAAAATTGCTCTTTTCTCGCGGCAATGTCGGCATCTGTAATATTAAGTTTTAGATCAGTATTAAACATCTTCAAAATATTTTCACAGCTGGTTTGACAATTATTAAAGAGTTTTTTAGCTTCTGTAAATAGTAATTCCTTCAGTTCAGCCAACTCTGCGTCGTATTTTTTTACATCTTCTCTTTGAAAATCGCTAATTGAAATTTTGCTTAATTTTTCTGTTGCTGAGCCTAACAAATCACTCAATTCTTGAAATGATTTTGGCGAAATATTTATCTCTTTTTTAAATTTGGCATTTGATTTTATAATATCCGATTTCAAAGCTTCAATTTCATCAATTTTTTTACTCATTTGAGAATAGATTTCATTTAATTCGATATCACCCATTACATTATTAATAGTTTTTAATTTATTAAAAAGTTCTTCTGCTAATTGACCCCTATTACTATTTTCCAAGTCTGATATAGCACTAATTAATGCAGTTTTTATTTCAGTAACCTCTTCTTTCATCATCGATTTTTTTTCGGCTTTAATAAATTTATCAATAACACTTATTAATTGTTTACCAATCTCTTCATCTCTAAACACAGTTTTAATATCGGCTGCAACGCTCTCTAATAGATCAATAGAATGCATTCTTGCTGATTGAATTTGCTCGGAAGTATGAGTCCAATCGGGTCTTACAGCTATTTCTCTTACGATTTGCAATGATTCGTTTTGCAGATCACTTTGCATCACTATTCTCGAAAATTCTTTTTCCAAATGAGCTATTTCGTCTGTTTGTTCTTTAGTTATTGATTTATTTAACTCTTCCCTAGTTTCATTTAATGCTTCAAAAGCTGAATTAAATTCTTCTTTCCGATGGGTTATTTGATCTGTCCTTTGATGTTTTAAGTCTTCTATAGATTCATTTAGGATATTTACACAACTGTTGACTCGATTTTTAAAGAGTGTTTCTAAATTTTCATAATCTTCGAGTTCTTGCTCCCCAATAACCTCTTCAATTTTTATTGTAGGCGAAGAATTCCTAACTGCCCCAGCCTCGACCAAATCGTCAAAGACTTGCTCAACTGGTCTATTTGTTAATACATTATTCCAGAGCACCTCAAGCTCTTCTTTACTAGCGGAAGCAAAAGTATTCACAGCATCAGAAATAACTGAAGGTGAATTCCTTAAGGTCGATACTAATGCACCTTGTGGGGAAGATAATTTGCTAACTTCTGCTCGTAGAATATTAACAAATGGATTTTGGGATATATCTTTTTCTTCGTTGAATTCTGAAGTAAGATCAAGAAGTTTATAAAGGAAATTTTTTCTTTCACTAATATTTAAATTAATAAACCCTTTTAAAGGGTCTTTTTTGCCAAAAGTCTTAAGGATAACTTCATTAAAAGCTTTAACTCCTGCGCTAGAAGATTTTTTAGATTTATTTAAGGTTTTTTTAGAAACGGGGAAGCTCTCATTTGTGCTAACGGGTTTTTTTTCTGAAATGGCTTGCTGGAGCATCTGCTCATCTTCAGCATGTCTGTCAGAAGTGATAGGTTTCATATTCTGTGGCATAGTTTGAGTTAATTTATTTTGAGCTTTTTTAAACTGACTAGCTAATATTTTGCTAACATCCTTGTTTTGTAAATTGCTGTCCTTACTGTCTTTGCTACTTAATGAAATTTCAAATTCTTTTAATTCTTTCATGCTTTTTTCAAATTTTTCTAATTTTTCCTTAATATCATTTGTTTTAGAATCTCTAAGCACTAAAAGGCATGAACGAAGATCCCCTTGGGCTTGCAAAATAATTTTTTTATAATCAGATTTTAATTCTTTACGTTTATCTCGAATATTTCCGATGAAAGGAGATTTAGATTGTGAAACTGAGACGTTGCCTAAATCTTTCTTAGGAACTTCAAACTCAGTGGAGGCTTGCATTGATTTCTCCCCCTCTGCTTCACTTAAAATTACATTATCTTCAATGGAAATATCAGCGTTTTGATCAATTTGCATAGCAGAAAAAGGCGAATTCTCCTCAACGAACTCTATTCGCTCTTCTCTACGAATGAGACCCTCTTGAAGGGTCTCAGTTACGATGTTTAAGAGGGATTTTAATTGTTTTTCATTAGCCCTAACCAAAGGTTCTATAAAGGCTTCGGGATCAAGCATAATTTTTCCCAGTTGCTTTGATTTAATGACTATTGGTTTTCCGCTTAAGTCTGTTAGTAATAACCGTGGAGATTGATTTCTGCTACTCACAACTACACCTTCCTTAGAAGGATTTAAGGTTTTAAAGAATTTACGCACAATTTTCAAAGATAATTCAAAATCTGCAATGCCGCCTTCTTGATCCTTTTTCAGTAACACAAGTAGAAAATTCGAAAACATTATTTCTTTTTGAGCTGGAGGAAGACTAACAACTTCTTTAAGGGAAATTTTCCCTTTGAATAGTTCTCGAAGTGCTTGAGGCCCCGTTCCAACGAGTGGATATGTTTTTGGTTGGGATAGTGTAGAAGCCTGAGTATTTGTAGGAGTAATTGGCTGTGAACGATCACCATCAGGGATTAAATTTGCTAATTCTCTAATTACAGCGGCAGAAGTAACTTCTTTAGACGGTACAATTATTGGCTTTTGTTTGGCAATTTCAGCGGATCTCTCCTCTGATCTCATTTCAGGCCTGGATTCTAAAGATTTGGGTATATTCTGAGATGCAGAAGACATTGATGTTGGTAGGGTCTGCATTACGTGTTTTTGCCAATCGTATTCGACTGAGGGAGATAGAATTTCCTCTGGTTTTGCTTTCTTTGAAAGTGACATTTCATTGACATTTACACTTTCCTGGTTTCTTAGATTTTTTACATCCTCCAGCGAACTTTGTTCAGTCTTAATAGAAGTGTCGCTTCTTAATTTTCTCTCTTGAATTTCTAAATCTCTATTTTCTTTATCGAGTTCTACATGTGCTTTTTCTAAATCTGGACTTCTTGCTGTTCTAGTGGTGAACTGCGGCTTCTGTTTTTTTGGGGGCAGTTGTGGCTGACCCTGAACTGTCGGGGCTACACTATTTTCTTGCATTACTTGATGGCTTTTTGGAACAGGGGGCCCCCATTCTACGTCTTTAGTTAATTCTTCTAGCTGATCTTTATCCTTTTTTTTAATCGCCATCAGTCGACTTTCTATTGTCTTTTTTAAAGCGATTACTTGACCATTTATCTTCCCAAATTCATCTTGAGGTGCATTTGCTTTTTTTAATAAAAGACAGATAGAAGCGAGCTCACTGACTACAAATGAAGCCCCTAATAACTCACCCGTAACTAGATTTGTGGATTCACTAATACTTTTGTTTAATTTTTCAACCTGATTTTCAACGAGTTTGCAAATAGTTTTATTGTTATACCATTCTCCCGTTTTCCACCTATGTCCAATTTTATTCCATTTTGCGGAAGCTGTTGCAAATATATTTTTAAAAACATTAACAACAGCATTTCTCCCTTCACTTTTAAAATTTTTTGTTAAAAATCTTGTTTCAATAAAGCCAGGAGTCAAATACTTTTTCGCTATTTCTAGACTAATTGGTTGTTTTGGATTGCTACCCCATCCTGATATTGGTTGCATAACTCACCTATATGTTAGTTGTTCTTTGACAAATAGCTTTAATTTTATTTAGTTGGTAACTATAATAAAAAAATCACTGAATCAACAATATTCATTATAAATCAAAAACTTTAGTTAACGCAATAAATATTTAATTTAATATTTTTTCTTTCGATTCTTTATTTTCTTTTTTAATTGAAACTTAGTATGCATTTTTGATGCCAATCTTATTATTCGCAAAAATCAGGGTGGGAATTCTCAGACAGAGTTGAGAGAGGAATAGTTTTCCAAACAAAAGATTTAACCAAGCTTTTTTGCGACATGTGATGTGCAAAAAAGCAGGACGTGAGTAGGCTGGTCAATTTAACAGGTTTATAGCCAAAATTATTCACTATCCATTTTCCATTCCATTTTTGTTCCTGGCCAGACGCCTTACTACCTTAGCTATGCCGCCCAAACCAAGGTAGCCTGGGCGTCGGGCCAGGAACAAAATAGGAACATGGTTTAGTGAATAATTTTATTTTTACGTTTTGAAAAGAAATGAATTTCAAGTAAAGCCATTTAAGTCATTTTTCTATTTTTAAGATACTTAAATGGCCTTAAGAATTATTTAGCCAATTTTCTTTCAATGATATAAACTTTTTTAACTATTTTTTCATAAAGAGTTTTAAATTTTTCATCAAGCTCTTTTCCTTCATTAATCAATTGTTTTTCAATTTTATCTAATCCTTCATCGATCAAAGCTATAATTGATTTAGCATTATTTAATTTAGAATGTGAATCATTTTCTGGAATAGCTAAAAGACGATCTAGCTCTTTATTTTTAGAAGATCCTAGGCCACCTAAGGCACCATATAAGTCATATAATTCTTCAGCTTTTTGAACTAAGGATTTAAGATCTTTATAGAGTTCTTTTATTTCCTTTTTGGCAGATTTGTTTTTTTGAGTTTTTGGCGGATCTATATCTGATCTTAATTTATCATTTGAACTTTTCAGTTTTCCAATCTCCTCTTCTTCTGCTATTTTACTACTTTTGTGATTTTTATGGATATCAAGCTTTATTTGAATTTTTCCTACTTTAATGTATAATTGCATTGCTTTTCTATATGAATCTTCAATTCTATTTTCCTTAAATTTAATAATTTTATTATCAATCGATACAGCTCCATTATTAAATAGGTTTTGTAAAACTATATCCAAAACTTCTCGAGCACGTTCATGATCGTGCAATAATTTGCCTGTCGGCGAGTAGTCTTCTAAAAGACTTGTTAATTTATCTCGATCCTTCTTCGACATACTATTTGATTCTAAAACTTTTGCCATATCAACTAAATCGAGTAAAGCTGCATTTAAAGCCCCTTTCTCGTCTGCACCATGACTTTCTGGTTCTTTAGCCAATTTTGCCATTTCCTCATATTCTTTTTCCTGCTTAGCAAGAACCTCTTTTGAAACTGGATAAGCTTTGGGATTATTTTCCGGCTTTTTGCTCACTTCAGAAAGTGACTCTTCATTTCGTTCGATATGAGCAGAGACATGTGGTTGTTTTCCCCCACGACTTAAAACTGCAGGAGTTTCGTCATGTTCACTTTTTTGCACTTCTTTTTGAAAAGAAACCTTTTGTTTTTGAGGCATCTGCAACAAGTCTTGTTCTCGTCCTATTTGAGGTTCATTATCAACATTGGCTTGTAATTTTACTTCTATACGGGATTTTAAAGCAGATAATTCATCACCCACAAATTTTAATAATTCTAATCTATCTTCTTTAGCATTTCCTATATTAAAAGTTCCTTTACCAGCACCCGAGCTGATTAATTTTTTCAAAATTTTATTCGCTTTGTCAACATTTTCTTCAAATTTTTTTAATTCACCACCATTGTTATCCCCACCAAGTATAACATCAGCATCAGATATTAATTTTATGACCTCTGCTTTAAGTTTTATACTTACAGAAGAATTATTAGCAGTTTTACCTGTCCATACTTTATGAGCAATCCGACGAACCTTAGCAACTATCATTTCCCCAATATTTTTCAAACCCTGTCCGAATTTTGAGATACCTTTTCGCTTATCCACTTTATGCATCATTGTAGGACTTAAATAAGAATTTACGTCTTCAGGGGTTAGTCTTTTACTATCAGATGGAATGTGACTCATAACTTACCTCGTTGGTTTGTTTATTTAAAAAATTTAAAATACCATTACGATCATAACTCATATTCAATTCGACAAGTGTAATTATAAAATAAAAAGTTTAGTAATAAAATAAAAATTAAAATTATTTTTTGTTTATATGTTTTTAACTAATAATGATTTTAATAATATTATTTAAATCGATCAATATCTTTTTTAAATTTTTAATGTTTTATGTTCAAATTTAATAGAACACGAAGAATTAAAATGCAATTTTGATGCCAAATCTTCAGTTTCTTAAATAAAGGTATGCATCAGCACTGAAAGACTATTTAAGATTTTAGAGATATGAACTATTACAGAAAAATTATTTCAGAACAAAGAAAAGGAACTAGTTTTCCGTTTCAGAACAATTTTATTGTGCCCTCCCATACCTACGCAGCACTCGCTCTGCTCGTTGCAGCTTGATTATGCCCTACAAAATGAGAAAAATGAGCAAAAATGAAAAAAACATTATCAAAAAAACATCATTAAGAGAACATTGTAGTAAGAGCTATGGGGGTAATGGGGCTTACTACATTTAATCTAATTTCCTGAGAAGGTAATGAAAGAAGGATTCGTGAGAGTACTGGGTAGGTATGGGT
>JACDGH010000342.1 GCA_013815395.1 Parachlamydiaceae bacterium | reverse complement strand
CCGACATGTCAGGCGGCTGTGAGGGAGCAATCCGCCGAAATGACATTTTATGTCGGCGGATCGCTCGGCTGCTGCCGCCAGTGCAGCGGATGGCTCGGCTAAATCCGCCGCTGCACTTTTGGGGTTGCCGTTGCAGCGGATGAACGGGAGCAATCCGCCGAAAGCACAAAAGCGAAGGCAAAAAACTTAACGCAATCCACAGGAGGCTTCGCACAGACCCCAAAAAAATACGGGAGGAGCACTAACCACAAAAAAGATAAGAAATACTAACATCTATTTTAGAACAAAAAGGCTATTTAAGTCAAGCATATTTGGTTCGAGTTTTCAAACCCATGTCAAGGCCGTTATCGAGCTTATCCATAACTGAGGTTACTTAATATAACCTTATCCATGACTCAGGTTTTTTACACTTCTTTAAAGGACATTTCCGAATGTTCAGACCGGTTCCTAAACAAAAAAAGACACCTCGCGGGGTGTCTTTTCATTTATCGTCGGCTGTCGTTTAGGCCGTGCGCGACTGCTTCAACTCAATCGCATCTCTGACCGTCTGAATCAACACATCGGGTACAAATGGCTTGGTTAGATAACGATACACGCGTGATTGCAGTTTGCCGATGAGCTTGTTGGCGGGATCATCATAAGCCGTCAACATGATGACCGGAAAACTGGTATCCCCATGACGCTGCTTGATAAATTCTAGCACCGACCAGCCGCTCATATCCGGCATCCCAATATCGAGGATGAGCACATCGGGCGTGTACATTTCCAGAAAGTCGAGCGCCGCCCGCCCATTTTCGGCATGAAGAATATCTTGAATGCCGGAATGCCGCAGCGAAATCTGCATCAATTGAGCTGCATCCAGCGTATCTTCCACAATCATGACCAAGGGTATTTCGATGCTCATAAAGGTTCCTAACGGCGAAATAGCGAATTCAATTTTATTAGTATACGTGGATATTTGCAGTTTTAGAGTTCTTGTTTACGAGATTCGGGAAAAATTCATGAGGGAAGAGCCTCTAACTTACCACCTAATTGATGCACGGCTTCCATCAAATCACGGGCGCTGAAGTTTTGAAAGGCCAGCGTCGCCTGCCGCATGTAGCGCAGAACACCGTGTTTATCAATCAGATAGGTTCCGCTTTGTTGGTTGAACTTAACGACTTTATGCAGTCCATATTGGGCATACACTTCGCGCTTCAAATCGGCTAATACCGGGAACGGCAGTTTATAAAGGGTCGCCAATTGTTCAGCGTACTTTCGATCACCACCACCAATAATCACCGTCGATACGTCGGCAGCTTGCAACTCTGCGTGCAGACTTTTGAGATGGCTGACCGTTTGACGGCATGAAGGACAGCTAAACTCGCGCATGAAGAACAACAAAACATTGTGTTCTTTCGTCAAATCGGCTAAGTGAACGGCCTCATATTGGTTGGAAGGTAGTGTAAAAAGCGGTGCGGGTGCGCTAACCTCAACCGGATGGGTTAAATCTATCATCTTTTTTCCTCTCAATAATCCTCATTTCAGTATAAGGGCGAGATAATGCTATGTGGCTCAAGATTTGGTGAGGTCTAAAAGGCTTGTCTGATAACTAATGATGTCGGAGTTTGCCTCGCTGAGGGCTAAAGCCGCACAGCTAACTAGAAGACAAGTCTGCTGAAGCGACTTCGAAGGCTAATGTTCGCAGCAATTTGTTTCTACCATAACCGTGATCAAAGAAATAGCGGGTAAGCCTTGAAGTTCCTTGCCATTTCATGAGGTAGGAAATTATGTAAACCGAAGCTGCCCTGTCGCGTTTTTACAATCCACTTTTGGAGGAGTGTGTTATCCTAATAAGCACAAATGTTCATATTAAGGAGTCCACCAATGAATAGCTACATGGACAATAAATGGTCGTGGATTGAAGGCTCGCACGGGATGCGTAATGGCTTGGTCGGCTCGCTGACGGATGCTGATTTGACCTTTTCTCCGGGCGGCCAAACGATGACATTGGGCGCTTTGTGCCGCGAAATTGGCGATATTGAGTATGCTTACCTCCAGTCGTTCAAAACGTTCACGCAGGATTTCTCTTATCGCAATACGGATGCGGGAATCGAAACCAGCGTTGCCAAACTCATCGCTTGGTATCAGCAGATGGATGAGGACTTGAAAGCCACGATTTCAGCTTTTTCCGAGGCCGATCTCAAAAAGCCAATTGAACGTTCCGCTGGCTTTAAAGCGCCAGTCGATATGCAGCTTGAAATCTACCTACAAGCGCTGCTCATTTTCTTCGGCAAGATCACGATTTACCTCAAAATCATGAATAAGCCTGTAGACAAAACTATTCAGGAATACATCGGGTAAAGTGCATCATCGGATAAGTCTTTAAAAAGGGAGCACACGCAGGTGCTCCCCTACAGTCGGCAATCTTTATTAGCAAAATTTGCATGACAAAGCGCTAAGTGAATAGATAGAAAGGCATCACAATGAGTACACC
>JACDGH010000341.1 GCA_013815395.1 Parachlamydiaceae bacterium | reverse complement strand
AAGTACAAATAAAAATCCAAGAACCATACTCATTACCAATTCTTTCTTGATTCATAAGGATATTTCTCTTGAAATAGGAGGGTAATGGGTCGAAGTGACATTTTGACCGTTAAGATTTTTCGGGTGGTCACGATTCACTCTGCCTAAATGATCGTAGCATTCATTCCACCCCCCATTTTACTTGTTGCTGGATTGAACTCAACAACATAAGAACTGCCACAGGGTAATTGCACTATAAAAAATCTTTTAAAATGACTTCTCGAAACTCAGTTGAGGTTTTTAGTAGATTCATCTTTTTTCAGAAGACCAAGCCCCATTTTACGTACAGCACTTAAGTTTTGTGCTCCTATGCGATCTCGATATTTACTGTGATCTTCTCGAAAAATAACGTCCAAAGACCAATGTAAATTGTTTTCGACTCCCCAATGACCTCTGACTGCGTGAGCAAAGAGTTCGGCATTTATCTCAAGGCTCATTATATAATAGCACGTCTCAAACGTAGATCTATCCCCATAAGTTCTTCTGCGAATAACTCTCCCAATGGAATTCATTCCTTCCCATTCCTTTGCTACCGGTAAATCTTCTGCATCAAGAACGCTATACAATCGATGTTCCACTCTTCCGTGATCATGATCCTTGCTCTCAAATTGGTCTGCATCAAAGCCCCTGTAGCCTTTTTTCTCAGCTTCATCAAAAAATAATTATATATCTTCAAGAAGATCCTTATGATTACCCTTCACAGGTAATACATAGTCAGCTTCTGCTTCAATAACTGCTCTTGCTGTCGTCTTTTGTGTAGCACGTTAAGGATTTATTATTTGTGTAATAGCTTGAACCTATTTTACAATCCAGATTCTGTATGGACCCCATCTAAAGCCGTTTTACATTAGCTATATTTCTTGTTCTTTTCTTCTTTTCTATCATCTTCGATCTTGCCGCAACCGCCTTCGATTGCCAAGCCAACGCCGCTAGTAATTAAAGCGGGTCCCCATGTTTTACAGGGTGGAAATGGTAGTATCGTAATAAATACACCAACTAGCGCAATAGTCACTCCCACAGTCACGCGTACGGGCAAAATCATTTCTTCATCTTCTTTATCCTTACCTTTGCTTGCAGACTTACAAAGATAATCCCATTCGATATTAACCGCGTCTGCGTCGTAATTGCAGCCGCTTTCCAACGCTGCTGCCATGTAAAGGGCTTTGTGATTATGTTTCTTTTCGCTTTTCTTGATAGTATTTTTAATGGCCTTCAATTCGGCTTTGGAGATTTTACCGCCTTTAGCTTTGATCTCTTTCTCTACCTGGTCTAAACTATTGCTTATGTCTATCTTTTGCCCAGTATAAGCTTCCGTTTCATGTTTGATGTCGAGCATGGTTTCGAGGAGTTTTTTAGAATCCTGAGCCTTGAAATACTTATTAGCTTTTTCGATGAGCTTCTCAACCTTTAAAGCGGTTGCAATATCGTTTATATTAACCGCGTGAACGGGTTGAAAAGCATAACAAGGAGCAATCGGTGCTACAAGGACAGCAAGCGCAGTAGAATATAGCAAAAGCCGCTTAGATGTAGCAGCAACAGAAAAATTAAGTATAGAGAGGATCCTTTTTGTTTGTTGGTGTAAGAGATATTGTTCTTATCTAAAAAGTTAAATATGAATGCTCGCATGGAAAAAGTTGACGAAACAAGCAACGCAATAAAGCTGATTACTTGAAAAATGATAACCATGATTTTTTTCCCCTCTTTTGTTTCTTTATCTAGGTGTCAGCACGGAATTCGGATTATCAAGTACACTAAAACTATCCCATTCAGTGAATGCAATATTCATTAAAACCCCTCGTTTTGAGCATGGTTTTTTTTATTAACCATTGAGCACTAGACGTTCTACCTCAAAAAAATAAAGTGTCATCCTAGAGTATACTCTAAATTGACATGTTCTTTTTCATAAAAGAGCTCTTTTGACCTCATTGCTAAAAATTCTCGACAAGTTCTTAAAAAAATAGGACAATCAACAATGTTTTGTAGTGATGGATCATTGCTAAGCAATGGTCCACCCAAAACAGTTCGTTTTATGCTCAAATGAGCGGATGTCAGAATACTAATGATTATGGATCATTGTAGCGTACATCAAGACAGAACTTCGTGCCGATATCTAGCGAGAAAGAGTAAAACTCCGGTCTCCAAATAAAATTCAAGAGATGGGGGCAGCAATTAGTTGTTTCTGTCTCTGGTGCTTCAGAAGGATATCGGTATAGGTCCTTCGTGGTTGTTGGGGGCTTTGCCCCGGCTGGCCTCAACGTCAACAACAACAACTATGACAACGACAACATTGGCGTTGCGGCCCTGCGGAAATCTTGTTATAATTTCCCTGCTGAGTTAACCCTCAGTGGGGGACGGACTTGATCCAACCACCAATCATTTTCCCAATTTCTTGAATAATTGTTTGGATGTCAAGGTACTGTGGATTATCGATTGTACGAGTATCTTTAGCC
>JACDGH010000340.1 GCA_013815395.1 Parachlamydiaceae bacterium | reverse complement strand
AACTACCACAGACCCCGCAGACTCGACTTTAGGACTTTTAAGGGGGGGTAAGACGCAAAATTTTGTTCTTAGCCGCGAATGCGGCGGCAGCGTGTAGCCACTGGCGTAAGCCAGTGGAATGGATCAACACAATATCAAAGCCGCGAATGCGGCGACAGCAAGGTTCCATGGGCACATTTACCAAGCTTGTATATACTGCCCTTAGCTCAATCTGAGAATTCGGGCAACTGAAAGCTCTCGCGGTTGAGCTAAGGGCAGTATATCATGTTGTCTTCAGCACAAACATCATCATCCATAAAAACAAACATCAGTTCAAACAAGCCTCTATAATATTGGCGAATCATTTGACATTAAATATCTTTTTGAGGCTAAACATTAAGGGTCATCGCCACAGGCAAACACACGGCCTATTTGCTGTCGCCGCATTCGCGGCTTTTATATTGTGTTGATCATACCACTGGCTTACGCCAGTGGCTACATGCTAACGTTATAAGTGCAATAGACACTTTCTGCTTTGATAAAATAATTTGTCGTTCTAATATCATGCCTTCCTCAATCCACAATGATACCGCTTCTAGCACTTTTGTAGGTCAGCATGAAAAAAAATCGAGAGATAGGTCCTATCGAGCAAGAATTCGTCTACAAACAGGGGATGAGGGAGCGGTTGATCGAAGCTTACCAAATCACCGTAAAAGCACCCCAGACAACAAAGGAAAGCTATAATGAGTATAGAGCTAAGCCCCACACCAGAAAGGCGCCGAGTAGCCATTTATGCAAGAGTCTCCTCATCTAAGCAGTCAGAGGAGGGAACTATTAATAGTCAGATTAGCTTGTTGGTGGACCATGCAAACAAACAAGATTTTCTGATACCTGATGGTTGGATTTTTAAAGATGATGGTGTAAGTGGATCTACTATTCAGCGTCCAGCCCTAGATGCTCTAAGGGATCTAGTTGCGGGAGGAAGCCCTGATATAGTGTTGATTTACCATCCCGATCGATTAGCTCGTAAATATGTCTATCAGGTTTTATTGCTGGATGAATTTGCAAAATCTGGAGTAGAAGTTTCTTTCTATAAGAATAAAAAAGCTGAAACCCCTGAAGAACATCTTTTGGAGCAATTTCAAGGTGTCTTTGCGGAATATGAAAGAGCCCAAATTACAGAGCGTTGTCGAAGAGGTAGATTACATAAGGCAAAACAAGGTTCTGTGACAGTGCTTCCGAATGCGCCTTATGGCTATAAGTATATCCGAGACAAGGAAAGTGGCTTAGCGCGTTATGAATTAGACAAAGAGGAGTCAGAAATTGTAGTAAGGTTATTTAAGATGTATGGAGAGGAAGGAAAAAGCATAAATGACCTTAGCTCATACATGAATCAAAGCGGAAGAAAGCCACGAAAGAGTCTCTCGGGATGGGATCGAGAGACTATACGTCGAATTCTTCGAAACCGTGCTTATACAGGTTTAGCAGGATTTGGCAAAACTGAAAAGCATGTAGGCGATTTGCAACGAATAATGCGAACTCCTAAAAGTGGCCGTATACAGATTTCAAAGTCGGCAAGAAAAGATTGCCCTGAAGATCTGTGGATCACCATACCTGTCCCAATTATAGTCCCAGATGGACTTTATCGCATGGTTCAAGAAAAACTTAATATCGCCCAACAATTTGCATCCCGGAACACTAAAAAGCCCTCAATTCTTCAGGGCATACTAACCTGTGGCAAGTGTGGATTGTCTTACTACAAAAAAGCGCGATCAAATGCTTATACCTATTACAATTGCAACGCCAATCTCAGCAAAACAATAGAATCATGTGGAAATCGCTCGATCCGACAAAATGAACTCGATGATTATGTATGGAATTGGATTATATCAATTTTACGTAATCCTGAACTTGTAGAGACTGAAATTAAGCGAAGGTCAGCAGAAGATCCGGATCGCCATCTTATGGTTGAAAGAAAAATGAATATGTGCCGCGAAAGAAATAAGCTTTTGAACAGCCGAAATAAGCTGCTAGATGCTTATGCTGAAGGGGAATGCCTCACTTTAGAAGAGCTAAAAAAACGCATGCATGTAATAAACCAACGGCTGCAGCAAGTAGATAGAGAGCTAGCTGTCATTGAAGCTCAAACAGCTGACAAGGAACGGGCAAGGCAAAGTCAATTAACACTTATGAAGTTTGCAGAATCTTTAGACAGCTCTTCTTCTGAGCTGAGCGTTGAGGAGAAGCAGCGTGTCGTTAGAGGTTTAATTAATGATATTGTAGTTTATGAAGATTCCATTAAAATAAAGCACTGTATTCCAATGGGAGACGATCCAAATCATAGCCAACAAAAGTGTCCATTGCGCGAACAACGTTCTGCCGCCGCATTCGCGGCTTAGAACAAAATCTTGCCTCTAGCCCCTTAAAAATCCTAAGTCGAGTCTGTGGGCTCTGTGGTAATTATTTGCTACTAATCGTGGTCACCATAGCCGATATCGCCGTCGATGAAGCTGATAT
>JACDGH010000055.1 GCA_013815395.1 Parachlamydiaceae bacterium | reverse complement strand
ATATTTACGAGTCGTTAATCCACCTTCAAATTCATCTTTGCCAGCATTCAATAGGATATTCACGACCTTCCTTTGTCGATCACTCAGCGTAGTCTGACTGAAGTTTTTCCAAAAAGAAGCTTTAGCAAGCACTTTCGCAATTAAGCTAGAAGAACTTTCCAGCGATCGAGTGTAGTTTGCCAAAAACCATACAAGCCAAGCAGTGATATTCATTTCCCCCCGTTGGCAGTGCTCCAAAATATCGTAGTATTCCTTTTTCTCTTTCATGATTTGCGACGAGAGACTATAAAATCTGGTCGAGGTTTTTTCATCCTGCGCTAAGGCCATATCGGTCAATGCGCGAGCTATACGCCCATTGCCATCTTCAAAAGGGTGAACGGTCACAAAGTAGAAGTGAGCCAAACCTGCACGTAAAAGACCATCTATTCTATCCTGACTTGTTTGCCACCAGTTGAGGAACTGATTCATCTCGTTTACTACACGAGTGCTTGGCACTGCTTCAAAGTGGAGAGTCTCCTTTCCCATTGCTCCTGAAACCACTTGCATAGGCTCCTCTCCATCGCGCCACTCCCCTACTTGAATGCGCAACAGACCTGAATAACCTGTGGGAAATAGCGCAGCCTGCCAAGATCTGAGTCTTTCTGCTGTAAGAGGTTGATCATACTTGTTCGTCGCGTCGATTAGAATATCGACAAGCCCATCAATCGATCGACTCGTTTGTGGGAGTCCAAAACTCGGTAGGCCTAAGTGCTTGGCTACCGCGCGACCGAACTAAATCACGATTTAAATAGGCTCCCTCAATTTCGGATGTCTTAATAACTTCCTCGATCAAAATATCGGCGCCAGCTTCTTGTCCCAGTTCAAACCCTAATTCCTTCGTTCTAGCTAGAAGTTTCCCCTGCTCCAGACGCGCCTTGCTAATGAAAGGGAGTAAAATCTCTGCTTCCCAAATAAAATCTGGCCAACTTGGCCCTTGCCAAATCCACTTCATTAATCACCTCATATATTGAAGCGATTATAGCACACAAATGCTTCAATATATAAAAAAATTTTACAAGTCTCAATAATCGCCTCAAATTTTGAAGCGTTTAAGAAAGCTAATCGCTTCTTATATACAAAAATTGTTACCAAATTTTGAAGCGATAAAGAACATAATGACTTTAATCATCCGGGAATTAAAAAAAATATGCTACCCCAATTAATTATCATTATATTTTTATTGTTTAGATTCGTTGGTATGCAAATGTGGCCTATTTGTAAATTCAGCCAATCCTTTAATTTTAACCAGATGTAAGGCGTTAGAGGCTCCACAAGCAAACGATTGGCGCTTTCTCTCCTTGTTGTAAACCTTGGCATACGATCAACGTATAAAGATATAAATATATAAATATATAAATATATAACGATATAACGATATAACGATATAACGATGGGAACGATGGGAAAATATAGTCTTTGGACTGTTTAGTACGTAACAGATTCTTCAGCAATATCCTTTTGATTAATTGTAATGTCCTCATTGCTTTGCAGTCTTTTCCACACCAATTTATTATGTCGGAAATTTACTAACAAACCGATGGGAAGCTGCGAAACTTTTAAATAATTGAATAATTGCGCCTGATGTTCATTAATTAAACGTTCACAGCATTTCAATTCTACAATCACAGTTTTTCCGACAATCAGATCTGCAAAATATCGACCAATTACTTTGCCCCTGAACATTACTTCAAAAGGTTGTTCAACTTCTACTTCTAAATTCTTTTGTCTCATCGCAATCAAAAGCGCATTTTATAGACTTTTTCCAAAAATCCTGGCCCAAGCTCCTTCATGACCTCAAAACAACAGTTCAGAATGGTGCCAGTCAATTCATAATAAGAGAGTTCTTTCATCGTTCTAATCGTTCCCATCGTTCCTATCATTAATCGTTCCTATCGTTCCTATCGTTAAATCGTTCCAATCATTAAATCGTTCCCATCGTTATATCGTTCCCTTCGTTCTTATCATTAAATCGTTTATACCGCTGATCTTGTTCCAGAGGTCACATTTAACATTTAAGATAAGTTGTGAAGATCAATTGCCAACGCAGACAGCTTCCAGCTTTTTCTGAAGCATAGGTCATAATTTCCTCGGTTTCCATTGTAGAAAAATCAGAAATCTCACGATCTGTTAAGCGATACAGAACGCTTAGGGCCTGATGAGGATCTTTCAGGCACGTCTGAAGCTTTTCATAAGATCTTTTGAATCGAAATTGCCTTATTCCTAATCTTACGAGTGCAAAGCAAATCATGCTTATAGGAATGGCCTTGAGCCAGGAAGCTGATAAATAGGCTTCATAATTATAAAAGGCTAATAAAAAAACATCGATGAAAACGATTATTGCTAAAGCAAGAACGAAAAACATGCTTTCATAAGATGATTGCACAATAGGCCCAAACCAACGTCTAAAACGTGAGGCGGAGGTGCGATACGCTAAAATCTCTTCAAATTGAGATTCTTCAAATTTCATGCGTCCCACATGAGCTAGTTCATGAGCAACAAGTTCGTCGCGATGATAAAGCCCTAAATATTTAGGAGATTGATATAGAGATTGACGCAGCTGCAATAAAGCTGCGGTCGGGCTATGATCAGTCATTTGAAAAATCCAAGCACAACCCCCATGCCATGGAGGCAATTTATAATTACTAAAAAAAATAGGAATCCATGCGGGGCGAATGCCATAGGCAGAAGCTGCAACATCAAATCCTTGTTTTAATTTTTCTATTGAATCGCCTTTGACGGAGCCGAGACTAGCCTTAAACTCTTCGGATAGGTGTTCTTGCAAATTAAGGCAATAGTCAGCCCTTGCCACAAATTCATCTGCAGATTCATGGGGTCCAGGAATGAGACCTAAATGATTTAGATCTATAAGTTTTTGATCGGAAAATATTGTCATGGTGACCTCTCTTGCAAAGCTTATCATTTTTGAATTGATTTTGAATATGTTTTCCTTGTCAAGCAGGAGCAAATCGTTTACATAGTAAGTAAGTTTCCAAAAAATTTTTAACCTTTTTGGTTTAGGAGCAGTCATATGTCCTATGCACTAAATTTGCAGCCCAAGCCCTCCCAAAGTTTAAAGCAAATGCAGCGAATGATTATGTCGCGGCAAATGCAACAAGCTATTCATTTGTTGCAAATGCCCATCATGGAATTATCTGCAGCGATTGAAGGGGAACTTGAACAAAATCCAGTATTGGAATATTTAGAAAATGAAACTGTCAGTGAATTAGAAGCAATACAGACAGAGGAAGAAAATACCGATGAAGTTTCTATAGATGCTTCGGTAGAATCTGAATTGCAGTTTGATCAACATGATTTTGAAACTTTGCGAAGACTCGATGAAGATTTTCGAAGTACATTATCCGAAACTAGCGGAACAAATGGAAAAAACACAATCGATCAGGAAAAATTACATAATTTCTTAGAAAGTTCCATTCAAGCCGAAATTTCATTATTTGAACATTTGATGCAACAAGCCAGAGAAACCTTTGACCATGAAAGTGATAGAATTTTGGTAGAAGCACTGATCGGCAACTTTAATGAGAATGGTTTTTTGACAACACCCTTGCAAGAAATTGCTGTCTTACATGCGTGTGAGATTAGTAAATTGGAGACTTTGCTCGCTTCCGTTCAAACTTTCGATCCTCCCGGAGTGGGCGCGCGCAATTTGAGGGAATCATTATTAATACAGCTCCGTTTACAAAATAAAAAATCGACTTTAGCCTATAAAATCATTGAAGCCCATTTTGATGACCTACTTCACAATCGCATCCCTAAAATCAAGAAATCACTGCAGTGCACATCCACACAATTCACGGAAATGCTGGACCAGCATATTATAAAATTAGATCTGCACCCAGGAATGTGTTTTTCAAAACAAATCGTCTCAACTATCCTACCGGAAGCCTTTATTCGTCAGGAAGACGATCAACTCATTGTAAACATTAATGAAGACTCCCTGCCGCCCTTGCGCCTTAATAAGCGTTATTTACAAATGTTGGAGGATAAGAATTTATCTAAGGACGACAAGGACTTTATTCAGCAAAAAGTCGTTTCTGCCAAATGGCTAGTGCGCAATCTCTTTCAAAGAAACAATACTATTGAAAGAATTACGCAAGAACTTGCAAAGCGACAAAGAGAATTTTTTCTTCATCCCGAAGGCAAGCTTACACCTCTAACTATGAAAGTCATCGCCGAAGCTTTAGAATTGCACGAATCCACCATTGCACGCGCTGTCTCACAAAAATACATTGAAACCCCAAGAGGTTTACTCCCTCTGCGTTCTTTTTTCACAAGCGCCATTGAGACTCATACAGGGGAAAATTTATCCTCACAAAGTGTTAAGGACCTGATGCGGGAACTTATCAAAAACGAAAATAAAAATAACCCTCTTTCCGATGAAGCAATTGCAAGGGTTATAAAAGAGCAGGGCATTCACTGTGCTCGGCGGACAGTTGCCAAATATAGACTTGCTTTAAACATTGGTTCTTCGCAGCAGCGCCGTAAATTTTAGCAATCGGTCGCACCGACGCAAATATTTTGCTTGAAAGAGAGAATAGATATGTGGCAAGCTAGATGGTAATCTTAAAACAAATCAGCATGTTGACTAAAAAACTCAAAAATCTTAATGTCCTTGTTTCCCCGAGGTAGATAAATGTTACTTGATAATTACGAAGAATTTTCTGAAAGCCAACTAAAAATTTTAGAGAGATACGTCACTAATGTAAGTGGCCATATCTTCGTGCTTCGAAACTTGCCAGAAGTAATCAAAGGAGCTTTATTTTCTCGGTATTCTCGCTCAAATTTGGGTTTGCGTGCCCTGCTTTTAAAAGAATTTGTTGGGAATAATGAAGAGGCCTCCTTTGCTGATATCGTTGGACATAATGTTGCCGAAGATTCCAACGAAGTTGCTGATCAAGCCAATGCCATCAAAAAAGCTCAAAATTTTTATGATCGCATTTTAGATGGATATGGAGATGACTCTATCGGAGAACTTGGCGGAGCTCATATTGCTATCGAAAATGTTTCTATGTTGGCCGCTAAACTCTTGGAAGATAGCAGAATTGGAGGATCGCCACTTGAAAAATCTACCCGCTATGTTTATTTCGACCAGAAAGTCAATGGCGAATATCTATTTTATCGCGAACCTGTGTTGATGACATCTGCCTATCGCGACATTTATATCAATACCTGCAATATGCTCTTTGAAACTTATAGTCGCTTAATTCCACCTTTAACGGCGATGATTGATGACAAATTGCCTAAAGATCCAGGCATTTCCAAAGCTGCTTACACTGCCGCTTTACGTGCAAAAGTATTGGACTGCTTGCGAGGGTTATTACCCGCCAGTACTCTCACAAATATGGGAATTTATGGAAATGGCCGTTTCTTTGAACAACTTATTAACAAGCTTAACGTCAGTAATTTGGCAGAATCTCAAGATATTGGCAAACGGATGCATGAAGAACTTTCTAAAGTGCTGCCATCCTTTGTGCGCAGAGCCCATCCTAGCCACCATACACATAAGAGTTTTAGTCAATTTTTCGAAGCTATGGAAACGGAAATTCATGCTGTCACTGAGCGCAATGCCCATTTTGCTGAAAAAACTGAAGAGCCAGGCGTGAGGATGACCTCCTTCGATCCCGAGGCAGTAGTAAAAGTTGCCGCAGCTCTGCTCTTCACGCATGGAAACCGCGGGTTACCTGAGTTATTAGAACATTGCAAGCGACTCCCTGAAGAGGAGTTGGCACGCATCTTAGATGCCGGATGTGAGTCAAGAGAGAACCGAAGACATAAATCGCCACGAGCTTTAGAACATGCCAATTTCACTTTCGAGATTATTGCCGACTTTGGAGTATATCGCGATTTACATCGTCACCGCATGTTGACACAAGAAAGGCAATTACTAGGTTGCGACTACGGCTTCTATGTCCCAAAAGAAATTGTCGATACAGATCTTGAAGCAGAATATCTATCTGCTTTACATAAGGCCAAAGAAGTGTTTAACCTCATAGCTACAGAACTTCCAGAAGAAGCCCAATATTTGGTGCCAATGGCTTATAATGTGCGTTGGTATTTCCATATCAATTTAAGAGCTTTGCAATGGCTGTGCGAATTGCGAGCTTCGGCTGCCGGTCATCCAAATTATCGTTTAGTGGCCCAGATGATGGCAAAACAAGTGTGCCAAGCCTTTCCACCCTTCGAACGCTATTTTAAATTTGTCGATTTTGATGGCTATGAATTAGGCCGCTTGGGACAAGAACAGCGTAAAGTAGAAAAACAAGCTAAAGTATAAGAAGAGCCTGCTGCAAAAAACAGCAAGCTCATAGGCTTATAAGCTAAATACGCGTCGAAGAACACCATATTTATTAAAAAAACAAGGATCATCCATTTCAGCTGTTTGCTAATATGATAGATCGATGAGAAGATTTTCCAGAATAAACAACAGCCAATCACTCCGTATTCTGTTAGAATGCGCAAAAAACCACCATCCAGGGCCGCCATAGCAAAACCTGGCCCAATACCTGATAAATAACTCTCTGGATGCGTGTAGTAGATCTTTAAGGCATAGCACCATTTGTGGATTCTAATCCACCAACTCGTATCATAATTCACATTGCGCACATTTTCTCGCCCAATAGGGTCTTGAGATAAATCAATATGATCCCATACTTTTTCCACTAATTCAAAATTTCTAAATGAAAGTAATTGAGCGCTACGCAAAAAAACAGAATCGGTGTGCATGATTGCAATGGCAATCACTGCGACTGCAGCTGAGGTGAATATGAAGGCAATTATCCACGAACTCAAAGAAGCTTTTTTAAGATCTTCAATGATGCGAAAACAAAATGCGACAATTAATGCTAGTATAGCAATACGTGACCCGGTGAATATCACTAATGTTACACAAATAAGAAAAAGCCAATAAACATACGTCTTTTGTATAAAGATCTTTAAAAAAGCAGGTAATACGCACAATCGACTTAAGCTTGCTTCTTCGTCATAGATCAGAAAGCAAAAAAGCATACTTAATAGCAAGCCTGCTTCCGAAGGAAAAGATGTTATGCCTGTCACGCGATCAGAGGCCGTGGGTAAATATCCTAAAATTGAAAATTGACCGATCAATTCAGTCCTTTGCAATAGCATGAGCCCCAGATTCCACAGAAAAAGGGCTTTGATTATCGTGCTAAGTTTAACAAATTGAAATGAAAGGGCACCCACATAGAAAAACATGAAATACTCTAACAAGCGCAAGCAGTAGAAGATACTGGCATGGACATGCAACAAGTGAAAAGTCAGCATAAGATGATTTAATGCATAAGAAAAGAGTGAAAAACCTGTTAATATAAAAACCCATCGCTCTATTTCGCATAACCGCTTTTGTAAGATGAAATGTCCCCAAAATAGCACTACAGATAATACTAACAGAATTAAATCATCGATACGCACACCCGCAGATTCTCTTTCCGCAATGCTAAAAAGATTGATTTTAGGCAGAAATAGCAATGGCAAGCAGCAAATCAGAATCCAAAAGGAAAAATATCTATCAAAAAGTCGTTTGCTACTAGAAAAAATTACATATTCAGCCATTTGACTGCCGCATATTTACATAAAGAATAAACAACTGGAATCGGAGCAAAAGTCTTAAGATGAACTCTTAACTCATTTTTGGCTGAGCATAATCGCAATTCTCTTGGCATTAATGCACGATTTTTTTGCCATCCTCGGCAATGGTGCGCCATCAATTGCGGAAGAAAAGTTAATTTCCATCCCTTGCGCCTTAATCGAAGCGATAAATCAATATCTTCCTTATACATATAAAAGGTATTATCAAAAACTTCGTTGTTTTGCAGCATGACAGAATCTAAGGCTTTTTTCCGACAAAAAAATACTGCCCCGCAAATAGCATCAAGGTCCTCTTGCACTATAAAAAGCCCTGGATTATAAGTTTGACCTTGTCCCCGATCATACCATTTTCCATACCACTTTCGAAAAACCCCTGTGGTATCATAAGAGCCACTAGGTTGATCAGTATCGATATTGTAACCTAAAACTGTGCCTGTAGCAGCACCATAGTGTTGATTTTGTGGCGATTGCAGGAAGGCAATTGCATATCTAACAAAAGCAGCATTTATAAAAGCATCCGGATTGAGAAAAAAAACATAGTCGCTATTCACGGGGAGCTTAGAGAAACCAATATTATTGCCCTTACAAAAACCGCTATTTTTTTCTGCAATCACCACTTCCACATTAGGCTGATGTTGATATAGCTGTAAATATGCAGTGTCTTCAGATCCAGTATCAACAATGATGATTTTAGCAATAGGATGTGTTTGTTGCTGGAGGCATTCCATGGCTTTAGAGAGGTGTTTTTGACTATTGAAAGTCACAATAATAATCGAGCAGGATGGCAAGTTTTTTTTTATCATATAACTGGAGCCCCATTTGGTGAGCAAGATTCAAGCAATTTTTTTGCTAAAAAGCGTCTGTCATAGCGGTTTAAGAATTGCGGATCGATTTCAGAATGTTGCTTTATAGGAGAAATTAAACATGTACGCAACCACTCTGCGATCTCTATGGGGCTAGTGTAGACTACACCGGCATTGGCTTCCACAATTAACTTTTGTGAGGCTTCAATTCCGTGATTGCTAATGGATAAAATTGGCGTTTTAGAATAGAGATATTCAAATAATTTTCCAGTAATAATTCCATCAGTTGAAGAGTCATTCCAAGCTAAAAATAATAGTGCATGCGCATCGCGCTGCATCTTTAAGGAGTTCTCACGATCAATAAAGCCTCCCAACTTAACCCAAGGCTCTAGGTTATATTTAGAAATCAATTCACCCAAGTGTTGTTGATTAGGACCAATAAAAAGTACTTCCAAATGTTCTAAAAGATGGACGCTATTTTTGTCATTTTGAATGTCGGAAATGGATTTAAATAAAGGGGAAGGATCTTGCTTGCCAAAATAAATACTTCCAGAGTAAACAATTCGAAATTTACCATCTTGCGGAAAGATAGAATTTGCCGAGAGGTTTACTAGATCCTCGGGGTCAAATCCATTTTCAATAGTGACAACTTTGATCTGAGGAAATTTAGCAGCATAAGTTTTGGCAAAAGGCTCGCTTACAGTTGTAATGCAGTCCGCTTGACCAACCAAATATCGCTCCACCCAGCTCTCCAATCGGTTGAAAGGAAATAGGCCAGGATAGATTCGGCTATCACTCCAGGCATCGCGATAATCGGCCACCCAATAATGGGCCTGTTTTCGTTTTTTAATGTAGGCTGCTACAATATGCGTGGCATACGGACCTGCCGTGCTAATCACTAGATCCCAGCAAAACTCCTTTTCAATTACTTTAAGGGCTGGGCGAATCCAAAAATCGGAAAAATCAGGCATGCGGCAGGTATTAAAAAGACCTTTCTTATTTCGCAGAAAATGAAAAAATGATGAAAATGCTTTTTTAAAAAAATGCTTCCACTTTAATTTAGATGAGTTTTTTAATGGAACATGCTCGTCTGCATGATAATGCAATTTAAGACGAGTAATCCATTTTGGAAACGGAACGGCAATGGTTCTAAAACCGTCCATTGGTAAATTGTAGGAATGGGCAGCTTCAACGTGTTTCTCAGTGGTCAGCACGGTCACATCGTGCCCAGCCCGACCCCATGATTTAGCCCAAGAATAAGGCCTCAGAGAGGCAATGGAATTAAGAGGGGGAAAGTAGGTTGAGATAATGAGAATGCGCACATTCAATTTCCGGGTAATTGCAATTTTTGTCATTATTTTTGAAACACTTAGACACAGACTCAACCTTAATGGCCTTTTAAACGTATTTAATAAAACATATACTACATTATCTATTGTTTTTTTTGTCATATAAACGAGATTATATTGAAAAAATTACCCAAAAAAACCATAATATAATTATCTTTTGCATCGTCACAAATCATAAAAACTTTTCCTGGAAAAAACTAATGTCTGTTACTGCAAGTACCGGTGGAGTAATTACAGAAGCCTGGTGGCAAGAACCGTATATCCCCCCTTCGCCTACAAATAAAGATTTATCAGATATTTTCGCTGCTAATATTCCCAACATAGACATTAGCCCTTCTTCAGAAGTTAACCCTCTCCTGAGTCCAATAAGCTCTTGTCAAAATCAACTTTTGAATAAGGATAAAGCATCGTATTATGTAGGCGGAAAAATTCATGGCATCAGATCTACCGCGGCAGTAATCTTTTTAATCAATTGTTTTGTAACAACTTCAATATTATTTGTAGATGAAAAGGGGGAATCTAAAGAGGGCGGAATTGTCATTATGGACAACAAATCTAAAATCGGGGATCTAGAACACACAAATGCCGAAATCGTCCTTAGGGATAACCTATTAGAAAGCTAAAATTTAGTTACCGAATATTACAAATGAATAAATTGACTATTGAATCACTCCGCTAAGAGAAATACTTGTGATAAATGTCTTGATCAGAAAACCTACTATGAAAACTAAATTATGAACGTTGAATTATATAGGCCTCATGGATTAGATGCATTGAATTCCCGAGTTGAAAAAAAATTTAAAGGAATCTCATGTGGAAATAAACGAAAAAGGTAAAATTGTAAGTGTCTAGTCATCAATTTTTGGAATCTGTAGTAGCAATAAATTTACAAACAAGCGATTCAATTAATTCCGCAAAAGATATTACTCTTTTGGATTGCCCTAAACTCGGACACATTTCAGCTCTCGGAAATATAATTTTAATAAATTGTCCAGATCATGGAAAAGTGTCTGCGGGAGGAAATATTCACTCGTGTGATTCCAATAACTCAAATCTTCATTCAAAGGGAGAATTATTAATATATAATACCAAGCATATGGAGAAAACTATATCGAAGTTTTTGCATCAGGAACAAATATTGGAAAAAACTGTAAAAATTTCGGACTAATATAAGGAAAATAACAAAATGCCTATAGAATCACTCCCTCAAAAAACATTAAACATCTCATGGCCTCAAAATCCAAATACTTATTATTTAGCAAAGACTCCTCAAGAAAATAAAACAAAAAAAACCGATACCAAAACTTACAATGTAATTGGAAATACTCTATTTTGCAGAAACGGAACAGCTCGAAAGTTAACATCGACAGTACCACATGTATGTCTGATCAATTTCCATGTAGAAGGTGCGATAGAATTTGATCTAGTTGATATGTCTAAAAACTGTGTCGCTTTGCATCAAGGCTCCAGCATTGGAGACCCATTCAATACTAATGCTAAAATTTTTGACCTATCTCAAAATATTTTAAATTGTGGTTTCATTCCGCATCACTATCTAGCTTGAGAAGAGCCCTCCAACCAAAAAATAGCAAGGGGATGGAAAGAAGACTATAAATAAACCAAAAACTTCCATCCCATTGTAATGTGAAAACCCCATTATGTGAAAACAGCACGAGTGTTAGACCAAATAGGAAAAACATAGACCCAGCTAACAAAAGTAATAGCGAAAGCAAAATATTTTTAAATTCATTGACAGATAGATCTTGCTCACCTTTGACCTCTTCCTCTATTCCCTCTGAAGCCAATTCATTTTTTTGTCCCGAATTATAAGGTGGGAGAGGAATAGCACTTTCTTGAACTTCTCCCATTTGATAGGGAGGGGAATGCGAATGCGAAGGACCATCTAAAGATGCTGGGATAACACTAACGCCACAATATGGGCATGTTTCATCAGCTAAGGAAACATTTCCTTCACAATTCCAGCATAATTTTTTTTTCTGAATTACGGCCATAATGTATTTCTTTTTTTATCAGTCATTTTAAAAATTAGACTCTATCTATTTCTTCGATATGTATATTTACCATATTTATAGCAAGCAAGAAGTGACTAAAGCAACAAATACCTTATCTTTTCACAAAATAATTCTGATTTCCGCCATTGTGTTTTGATTTAGAATTATACTTTGTGTATTCTGCGTAGAAACAATCATAGGTTAAGCATGCAAAACGCACCCAAAAAATTTGATATCGCTGTCATCGGTGGCGGCCCGGGTGGATAC
>JACDGH010000339.1 GCA_013815395.1 Parachlamydiaceae bacterium | reverse complement strand
GAATAGCATTGATGACTTGATCAATACCGAGATTGCGGTTAGTTAAGAGTTCGCGATAGAGATGGATTTAGACTGCATGCGGAGAACCAAAAGTCTCGATGATTGCCACACCTTCAATGCGAGAAAGACGAGGTTCGATGTATTTTTCACCATATTCACGCATTTCAGCTACGCTCGCCGTTTGCGAGGTTAGAACTAAATACACGATTGGTTCATTATTTGATGATTGCTTTTGATAGGAAGGTTTTTGTTCCATATCCGACGGAAGTCTACTTTCCGCACGATTAAGGGCAATCTGCACCTCGCGAGTGGCTTCGTCGAGATTTTTATCAAGATCGAAATTTAAAGTAATTTCCGTAGAGCCGCGTGAAGTAATGGAACAAATTTCTTTAACGCCACCCACATTGATTAATTCTTTTTCAATCGGTGTGGTAATTAATCTCACCATAGTTTCAGGAGCTGCCCCAGAATAAAATGCTGATACAGAAATGGTGGGGTAGTCGATATTGGGTAAATCGCTCACAGGCAGCTTTTTAAAAGCTATGATACCGGCGATAAAGATGGCCAGCATTAAGAGGGTAGTCATGACAGGGCGACGTATAAAAGGGGCTGATAAATTCATATAATTACTTGCTCTCTTCCAATATTTCCACACTTAATCCAGGAGAAAGGCGCAAGTGACCATCGGTTACGACCAATTCGTTGGGCGTAAGGCCTTCATTGACGATAACTAATTCTCCCACCTCATCGCCAATCTTAACAGGGCGTAAATCCACTGTTTTATCTTCTTTGATTACATATACATAGGATCCAAGTTGATTAACTTTAACAGCTTTTTGAGGCACGACGATGGCATCAATAGTCGTTTTTATCGGAATACGCACTTGCACATGTTGTCCAGGCAAAAACTTATGCGATGCATTCACCATTTTGCCTTTTAATAAAAGGAGGCCAGTTTGCGGGTCAAAAGAATGATCTAAAAATGTTAGCGAACCTTTAGAGACTTCTGCTGAATTGCATAGAGAGCTGATTTCGATAGGATAGTTTCCTTTTCGATGTTCAGGAGAAAGTTGTTGATATTCCCTTTCAGTAATCGTGAATTCGACCGTGAGCACTTCAATATTTGCCATCGTTGTGAGAGGGGTAGATTGACTGGCATTGATAAGATTTCCTGGATGAACCTCAAGTTTGCCAACCCTGCCATTCATCGGCGCCGCAATTTCGCATCTTTGCAAGTCCAGCCGTGCAGCGGCAACTCTTGCTTCATTTCCTTGAAGCTGAGCCTCTTGATTTGCAATCTGTGAATGCATCTCATCCCATTCTTGCAAAGGAATCAATTCTTTTTTTGCTAGACTTGTGTAGCGATCTAGTTTTTTGCGCGTGCTATCTATGGCGGCTTTATTCTGGGCCAATTGCGCTTCACTCTCGTGCAGTCGAATGATGTAGGGTTGAGAATCGATAGTAAAAAGAGGTGTGCCTTTTTTTATAAATTGCCCTTCCGTGAAATGAACCGTTTGCAGCATTCCGCTTGTTTGCGGCTTGATTTCAATTAAAATAGCCGGCTTTAGTGTCCCTGGAGAATGAAAATAGTGCGGGATATCTTGCAATTTGACTTCAGCTGTATGAACAGGAATAACAGGCATTTTAAATGCCTCCTGATCTTGTTGCGAGGAACAAGCACAAAGCATCATTCCCAAAAGAGAAGCTGAAAAAGTGACTATTGTACGGTAACGCATGAAACCTCTGTACTTGGATTAATTGTTCCGGTCGCATAGGCAAGTTGTGCCAGGGAGCGGTACCAACGGGTTTTAGCTTCCCCATTTTTAAGTCGCGCATCGGCTAATTGCTTTTGGGCAGCAGTGAGTTCAAAAATTGATTGAGTACCTGCTTTATATTTATCAAGAACTCCATCGAAGGTTTTGATGGAGTTTTGTAAGTTTTCGTTGGCCAATTTAAGAACTTCTTGCGCGGCATTGAACCAACGATGATATGTGAGAACCTCTAAAGCAATCTCTAGTTCCATGCGTTCGATTTCAATTTCAGAAAGCTGCACATCACTTAATGCCACTTTCTTCTGATATATTTGTTCGAAACCATTAAATATCGGGATATCGAGGAAGAGCCCAACATTGTAATTGTAGCCGTTAGCTTTATCTTCAAAAAAGCGTCTATAACCTGTGTCGCCTTTGACACTAAGTTTTGGAAGGCAAGCCTTGTTGATGCGCGTTTGCTGCGCTATTTTTTGTTGTAAATCATAGCGTTTTGCAATTAAGTCGGAGCGTTTTTGCTGTGCAGTGACAATAAGCTGTTTTAAACCAGCTTGCATAGTGCTATCGAGCTCAGGATCAGGCATTGATGCGATAATCAATTGGGAATCAACATCCAATCCAAGGCAAGCGGCAAGTTTACCCTGAGCAATTTCGGTTTCCGCCTTTTGTAAGGCAATATTCATTTGCATATCTGAAACGGAGGCTTTAAGCGCGTAGATATCAGTGACAGAGCGCAGTC
>JACDGH010000338.1 GCA_013815395.1 Parachlamydiaceae bacterium | reverse complement strand
ATGCATACCATATCGTCACAAATATTGGCGAAGGCACCCCAAAGCTTAAAATTCTGAAAAAAGAATTTAAAACTGTAGATCAACAAAATTTATTTGCCGTTAGTGTAGCTAATATCGGAGATTTATTTCTCAATCCTAAATTAGTTTTAAAACTCTACAATTCTCAAGGCAAACTGGAAAAGACCCTAGATGGACAGCCAGAAAGATTATATCCAGGCTCCTCACAAATTTATTTAATGGATATCCAGGGCTTAGAAGCAAAAAAATACACTGCATTTTTAATGCTAGATAATGGTGATAAGCAACTTTTTGGCGATACATTTGACTTTATAGTTCCATGACAATGATTTGGGCCTTACTAGCTTTGCTTTCATGCTTTGCACCGGCGTATGCTCTAGATACTGGCGATAGAGCCCCCCATTGCCTAATTTTAAATATAACCTCTTCTCTTTCATTATCCTGTGAACAAGGCGAAATTCTCTATATTAGCTATGTGGTAACTAATCACAGATCTTCTGAATGCACAGAAGTTATACGATTACTTGTGCCAGAGGGTTGGACTACAATCCCACAAAATTATGCCGAAATCACACTCAACCCTTCGGAATCGTGTGTAGGTATTTTTGCAGTAAAAGTAGTGGATATGGCGTTAGCGGGTGATTACACTATTTTTCTAGAAATTGAGGGAAGTGATCAGCAGCAAGAGATCATGGTGGCAGTTTGCGAAAATATTAATTTTGATGCCAAATTGATGCCTGTTGAAGAATGTTATCATGGAGACGTCCCAATATCCCTAGCAATGTTTTGCGTAAACAATGGAAACACTGCGCTACAACTTAAATTAGATGCTCAAGTAGAACCGATATGTCCTTTGAGCTACGAAAGTGGCATTTTCACACTGCAACCCGGAAAAAATATAGACCTTTATTTGCAGCTAGAGCCCTCAATGTGTCTAGAACCTTTTCGACAATTTCTCTTATTAAAGATCATGGATGCAGATACCTGTAATCAACTGTTTGTGCAAGCTGTTAATCTTGAAATAATCCCATGCGGAAGCTCGTTTGACGATCCATTCATTCGCATTCCGGCACATGCATCAATAATCGCTTTAGGCGATAACGAAGACGATGTTTTTGTCGCTGAATTTGCAGGTGGTGGCTACATTGATACCACTCAGGATCGATTTTTGGACTTCTGTTTTCGCTTACCTTCCAAAAGTCGCAATGTAATCTATAATGTAGATCAACGGATTTTTTTAGGATTGAAGCAACCGGATTTAAATCTGCGGGCCGGCGATACGGTCTATGTATTATCCCCACTAACACAACTCTATCGTTATGGTCGGGGAGGAGGAATTGACATTTATGAGGGCAACTGGTCAATTGGTAGTCATTACACACAAAATATTTTCAATAATGATTATAATCCACGCGAAACCTGTGCCTATGTGGAGTATTCACCTTCACCCCGACTGAACATCTCTGGAAATTACTTACATAAAACTCTGCAACATATTCCCACTTCTCATCTGGTCACGTGTGCTGCTGAGATAGAATTTCGAAAAAACGCTTGGACGGAGATTGAGTTCGGTAAAAATTTTGTAGATCATGTTCAGCATAAAGACACCTGGGCTTACCGATTTGAGACACGAGGTAAGTGTTTCAAAGATACATGGTATGATATTGAAAAGGTTTACGCGGGTGCAGCTTTTTTTGGATATTATCAACACATCAATCTGTTTTCAACGACTATAGACTTTCCGGTTGCGCGTGCGTGGCGGGGGAATGTAAATTATAGTGATCTCAAACAAAATTTTGATAACGTTTATTGCTATGAAAATTACACCTTAGCGCCGCGTCAGCGACAATTTATAGCCAATTTGTCATATAATTTTCATAGCGGAGCCAATGTGACATTGAATGGCACGCTATTGCGCGCCAAAGATGAAGGGAGTGCTTCACAGTATAATTTTAATCAAAGATGGGCTGGTGTCAATCTGACATTTACGAGGAAACGTTATTACTTCAATACTCGTGTGCAATTTGGACAACAGCGCGATTATCTCACGCATCATACAACCAATCTATTGCAACTGTATTACGTTTTTTTAGGTAAAGATTTCACGGATAAATTAAATGCTTCCCTCTTTTATGAAGGTGGAAGTACTAATTATTATGACGCTCGACACTGGCGCACTTCATACGGGACAGCTATTTCATATAAATACAGTAATCGGGCCATTTTAGAATTTATGGCGCAGCGAGTTATGAATAAACCCGATCAGTATGAAATGACCCAGGTTTCGGGTAGAGGAAGCTATACCTTCAAAAATCTAAGCCAGCTTCAGGGAACAGTGCAGTACTTCAACTATCAAAAACACTATCCAGATGATTTGTTATTTTTGGTTTCTTATACCGTTCCCTTTGGCTTACCTATAACAAGGCGTTTAGACATTGGAGTAGTAGAAGGGTATGTTTGGGATGCAAATAGAGCATGCCCAATTGCGGAAGCTCAAGTTAATCTCAATGGCAATACCG
>JACDGH010000337.1 GCA_013815395.1 Parachlamydiaceae bacterium | reverse complement strand
GGTTCCCCCTTTGCAAAATCAAACTGAAGACATATCCTCCATGATCAAAAATATGGATAACACAAAAATGAGCTCAAAAGCAAATCAGAAAATAAAGGAACTTAAAGCAATTAGCTTAACGTTAGGTGGGGCAAGCAGTACCCTTCAGAGTCTTAATCAAGATTTTAAAAATTTAAAAGCTCAAGTAAATACTTCCGAAGAGTATAAACGCCTATCCGAAAAAATGAAAAGTAAAGATGCCAAGGTTAGCAAAGATGCTCATAAAAAAAATAATCAATTACAAAAGGATTTCCAAGAAATATTAGGTGCTTTTCAAAATTTAAAGAAACAAGAGCAAGCTTTTGCAAATACAATTCCTACAAAAGAACAGGCTGCAAAATTTGAGAGGGATGTTGAAAATCTGCAAACCACCCTAGTAAATCTACCTTCTCGGGTAGGTGGCTACGTTAGCTAATCTTAAGAATTGCCTAATGCGGGTCTTCGTGAACCACAAATCCTTCTTGCAGGAGTTAGAATGAGTTCTGTTCTTTTTAGTGATGAACTCATCAAGCTAAAACTACGTAAACTTGATCAATTGCTCAAGTGTTTTTAAGAAGGGTGGGATTCAGGTTCAGGTTTCATAGTTTCATAGCAGAGAACGAAAATGCAAAAAAAAATGTTCGCAAGTCCGATTAGATTTTCCCCTTTATATCTCTCAAAGTAAATTCACTGTATTTGCTTTTAAAGAAATTTCGATCTGAGGAAAAGAAATCGCCATTAATTTTAATTTATACCTAAGGGCATTCTAAAATCGTTTTTGGCAAAGATAAGGTTATTTATTAATAAGGTTGGAAACTTAAGATACATTAGCTTGGTTAGGTTGTGTAAAAATAAAAGCTCATATGATATCAAAAATAAAAAGTGGTTAATTTGTATTATTTATTATATGTAAAATTATTTATATTATATAATAAATTATTGAAACTAATTAACAAAATAACACAATTAAAATCTAAACTAAAATCTTTAGGAGGTATTATGATTTCAGCAAGTGGAGGCCCTGAAAAATCCCCATTAGATGACTTACTTACACAGGCATTAGATCTTCGTTCATCGGCAAAAGTCGAATTAATTGTGTCCTCTAGGGCTAAAGACCAAAAAATTAACGCATTAAAGGAGATTATTCAAGCCCATAAACCAGTTGGAAATCCTATAAAAAATATTGTTAAAGCTATTTTCGCTAATAAAAAAGAAAAAAAACTCATTAATGAAAATAGTGTTCGTAATGCAGAAATTGATGGGATAATTAAGAAACACAAAAAAGAAATTAAAGATATTGAGAAGGAAAGAAAAGTGATCCAAAAAGTCTTGAAAAATTTAGAGCGTACATCTAATACTGATATTATTAAAATTAGAAAATTATCATTGGAAACTTTTGAACTCATTAAACCAGATCCTACGGCAATTGAAGATAAAAACTCTATGGAAATTCAAAAATTTAACGATAAAATACAAAATTTGGATGAAACATATAAAAAAAAGATCACTGAGGTCGCCTCAAAAATCAGTAAATTAAATGGTATATTTACTGCCCAGAAGACAGGGTCAAATTTGGTAGAAAATGAGCAACTTAATACAGAAATAAGAAAAATAACCGCATTAAGTGCTAAATTTAGACCGCTGTTGAATAAAGATATTTCTTCAGAAGCATTGAAAATTTTCGATGAAGTCTCCGAATCAGTAAAAATTCATAACATCATAGCCGAATCAAATGAAAAACTCAAAAATTTCCGTATAGATTTAAATGCTTATAAAGAAGCCGTCAATTTAAATAAAAAAAATCCAGACCAAAATTTTTTATACAGTAGCCAAATAAAAAAAGCTGATAGAAATTTAAGTAAGGCATTTATACTTCTTGCGAAACTAGAGAAAAAGGAGCAAACCTTTGCTAAAAAAATTCCTACAATTAAGCAGGTTGAACAATTTGAGAAAGAAGTTAAAGACTTTTCTTCCATTATGGAGAAGGCTAAGCCTAAGGCTAAATGACGTTCATTCCATAAAAAACCTAACTTTATGTAAATTACAAAGCCGTACTTTAAATACTCAATATCTTAAAATTCATATTCCTTTATAATCGACCACGCAAGAAATCCGGCGACCTGTTTCACTGTCTTCTTTGCCAAAATAAACTAATTTACTATGCCATTGCATGAGCCAGTGCAGTCAGTTGATTGACTCCTAAGAGGAATTTCAGGCTACATAATGTAATTGCGGAGACTAACGAGGATGTGAAGAAAAGGAGGATTATCCTTGGCTGGATAATCTAGTAAAAATGCCCTCATTGAATGTTTTCCAGTTTTTATCCCCAGTCAGTTGTAATTAAGGCCGAAAGAAGGTAGCTAGACCGTCTCGGTCTAGGTTGGTTAATCTGAAGGGTTTTTAGTTAAAATTGCCTTGTAAAGTATATTCCATTTTTCGTTCCAGATAGTCTCTTTGAGTTGAATCAAATGGCCTTCCCCCAGTCGGGGGAAACGTTATTAGCCCCGGGTGCAGCGCTTAGCGG
>JACDGH010000054.1 GCA_013815395.1 Parachlamydiaceae bacterium | reverse complement strand
GGATAACGCCATCCTTGCCGGCGCAATCCATACCCTGAAAAATTAGCAGCGACGCATAGCGGTTTGAAGCATAGTGAACGCGTTGCAGCTTAGCCAACTCACGTACATTGTCTTGAAGAATTTTTTGATATTGTTTCTTTGATTTATATAAGGGTTTAACAATCGTCGGCCAATCTTTGAGTTTGATCTTTTGTCCGGATGGGACACAAAAATCTTTTAAATTGATTATCATTTTTTTCGCACCCCTTATTAAGCTTGAGCATATATAGGCCAGCAAGACCATCTTTTAAATATAGTTTAAAATTCACATATGCCAGAAACTGTAGATGTAAGCAATATTTTAATCTCGCCAAATGTTTTTAAAAGTCCAATGTAAGTGCGGCTCTACTAATCTTTAAAAAACATGAAAGGGGAATTTTGATGATGGATGGAGAACAGACAGTATGCAAAAAAAAAGCCAGTGAGAATCCACCGGCAAGATCTAATTTCGTAGTTGAAATATAGAAATATAACCCCTCTTTATCTAAATACTTTTAATATGAGAGTAGAAGCACATCACATACTTCACACTCTCTAAATGCATAACAACACATTTAATAAATAATAAGGGGAATCATTAATCGTAATTAATAATTAGTTATGCCAAGTTTTTGGCTTACGTTGCTTAAAGCCTTCTTGCTTAAAACCGCCTCGTCTTTGGTTAGAACGACGTGGCCCGTCTGATGACCGAGAATCATCCGATGATCGAGATGGCATTGGTTTTATCTTAGATTCAAAGCCTTCTACAACATGTGCAGTAATTTTTTGGCCTGTAAATTGCTCAATACGTTTTACCATATGCATTTCTTTTGGCACAGCAAAAGATAAAGCAACACCCTTACCTCCCGCACGACCAGTACGACCGATACGGTGTACGTAATCTTCAGGACTCATTGGCAAGTCGAAATTAATAACGTGACTAATTGTCAATACATCAATACCACGAGCTGCAACATCAGTAGCTACAAGAATTTTAAGATTCTTCTCGCCATCTCTTAATCTATCAATCGTGCGCGTACGCTGCCGTTGATTCATGTCACCATGTAAAGCCGCTGCTCTATGCCCACTATCAATCAGCATATCTAACAAGATATCTGCATGATTTTTAGTAGAAGTAAATACAATTGCTTGAACAAGCGTTGGATCAATTAATAGATGCTCCAACAATTTATGCTTGTGATTAAGGTTGTCCACAAAATGGAGACGTTGTTCAATATTTTCATGCTTTGCATGCTGTGGGGTCACTGATACTTCAACTGGACTCTTCAAGAGACGTTGTGATAAATTCATCACGCTGCCTTTAAGAGTAGCAGAAAACATCAAAGTTTGACGTGTACTTGGAGTAGCTGCTGCAATTTGTTCTACAGGCTCAATGAAACCCATGTCTAGCATGCGGTCAGCTTCATCCAACACAAGCATTTCCAATCTAGAAAAGTCAATGCGTCCGCGCTCTAAATGGTCGATTAATCTTCCAGGTGTTGCCACGAGGATTTCATAAGGACGGGATAGATCTCGGTTTTGAATTGGATAAGGAGCGCCTCCATAAATACAGATTGTTTTCATGCGAGGAAGGTGTTTGCTGAGCTTGTTGGCTTCAGCGTAAATTTGCATTGCTAATTCGCGCGTCGGTACTAAAATCAATACGCGAGGGCCCTGGCCATGTATAGAAGACGGCTGTGTAAGACGACTCAAGGCAGGCAGAAGAAATGCTGCGGTTTTCCCAGTCCCGGTTTGTGCTGAAGCACGCACATCGTGACCACTTAGGATAATGGGAATCGCCTGCTCTTGAATTGGAGTAGGGGCTGTGTAGCCTAACTCTTCAATAGCTTTGAGGATTCCGGGGTGCAAATTTAAATCTTGGAACATCATTTTATATACTTTTTGTTAAGTGTCGAGCCAACATCTTAACAGCCTATTAAATAAAATACAACATAATTTAGAAAATTTACAAAAACAAATGAGTTATCAAAGCTCATGATTCTTTAGGAAAACTTTGACTTATAGGTGTAGGGAAGCACCTTATTTGTATTATAAACTAAACGATTTGGTTTTGGCGCAGCCCAATCGTTTGATTTATAATTGTTTAATTTTTAATGCATTTAGCATTTCAAATATAGCGTTTCCATCTCTGCAGATGAATACCACGACTGAGCACTTTCTTGGGGGAAAACCTCCAAAAAAACTTGTGATGGGACGGATAAAGCTTCTTTGACACCTGTAAATTTTACATAATCTTTCAATCCATCCCTGGATTTACAAATCACCTGGTACAAATCTCTTTCAACCAAGGATTCCCAATCTTTAGAAATCTCTTTAGGAGGATTTTCAAAGACAATTATATCTCCATCTGGAATTTTCCAAATTGATTTTGGATGGACTACAGTCTTTACATGGCATGATGACCAATCCCCACAGCTTCTTTTAATATATCCTGCTTGCTGTCTTTTCCCACTGCATAGGATTAAGGAAAGCTCGCTTAGTGGCTTTTTTTTCATAATCTCGACTATTTTGTGCATCGAGGATTCAGGTCTAGTTTTTTGTTCTAGACTTTCTACCACTGGGGCTACTAATTCGGTGGACATCCCACCTGTAGGAGTTAAACAGAAATTACAGCAACTCACACTACCTCAATTTTATTAATTTAAACAAAGCAAGAAAGGAATTAAGTCAGATTGTTTCACCTTAAATAAGGCTTTCGTTCTTTTGGCAATTCAACTGAAATTTATAAAAACATTAGAAGTCATAACAAAAGGACCAGATCTTTTACAAGCAATTTCTAAATCAAGATTGCAAGAATTGTAAGTGGATCGTTATGCATTGCCATTTTTCATTTTCAAACTTGATTTGCTTAACAATTCATGATAGAATGAGAATATGTTTACAACGGACAATACAATGATTGGTAGAAATGATATTTGCTGGTGCGGTAGTGGGAAAAAATGGAAACAATGTCATTTTCCTGCTAATGGAGAACAACAACCTGTTAAATTTGAGAATTTACATTCTCTTTACTTTAAAAAGCACGATATCATCATCAAAAGTGAAAAGCAAATCGCAGGTATTCGTGCATCCGGACATCTTGCCGCAAAAATACTCGATAAGACCTGCGAATTAGCAAAAGAAGGGGTTACCACCCAAGAGCTTAACGATTTCGCTCATCAATTACATCTTGAAGCCGGCGCTATTCCTGCCCCACTGCACTATGGAGAACCTCCATTCCCTAAAAGCATTTGCACCTCCATCAATGAAGTCATCTGCCATGGAATTCCAAGCCCAAGAAAATTAGTCAATGGCGATATCATCAATATAGATGTTACTTGCATCCTCAATGGCTATTATGGCGATTGCAGCCGAATGGTTATGATAGGTGAGGTTAATGCCGAACGTCGGCTTGTTGTGGACGTTGCTTATGAATGCCTCATGCAATCCATCTCACCCCTTAAGCCAGGTATTGCTGTCTCGCATATTGGAGATATTATTGAAAACTATGCAGTCTCAAAAGGTTGTTCAGTAGTCAATCAATTCGTCGGTCATGGAGTGGGCGTTGAATTTCACGAAGGACCTCAGATTCCACATAACAAGAATAAATTAAACATCATTCTTATCCCCGGAATGACCTTCACTATCGAACCCATGATTAATGCAGGGGTGCGCGGAGCAACTATAGATCCTAATGATCAGTGGACAGCACGCACTTCCGATGGCAGAGCCAGCGCTCAGTGGGAACACACTATCCTTATTAACGACACCGGCTATGAAATTCTCACGCCTTGGAAATGCAGCTGATTTCGGCTTTATTTAACTTCACAGTTACAGCTTTTTCCAGCGGCACAACCCTCACAGCATGATGCTTGAGGTCCACATGAGCATGCTCCTCCAGATAAACACCCACAATTAGATTCTTGAACACATTTGCAATTTTTGCAATTGCATGCCTTCGTCTCTGCAAATGAAGGTGAATTAGCTAATAAGAGCGCACTAAAAAATAATGCTAAGATGGATTTCATAAAATTCCTTTAATTAGTTTTTAAAGATTCCTGCATCAAAACGTCAATTAATTGATGAAGTCGTACGGTTTCTTTGTCAAATTCAATCACTTGCTGTCTTAACTCTGCTTCAGTACCTGAAATTATTTCATAGAGACATTCCTCAGAATCGTTATCCCCAAACATCTCTTTACTTTCGAAATCTTTTTGGATAGAAAGGAATTTTTCCTGCATTAAGAAAAGCTCGCGACGTGTGCCATCAAGCACTCTAGATTTCTCATGAAACTGGTCGCGCATTTGTAGATATAAGCCCTCCAAGCGACGTATCTCACGAAATCTTTTTAGCTCTTCTTCTTCATTGTTATGCAGCAGCGGAGTTTTATCTTTTTGTAAAGCGCATTCCTGAATTAAAGCTTCTTTATCTTTATGAATATTTTCAAGTTCTTGCTTAAGGCTCGAAATTTCATATTTAAGCACATTACAATCCGATATAAGACGCAAGTTTGATGCATTAGCCGCTTGGGCTTCTGCATGTACAGAAGATAAATTATCAAGCTCGCGACACATTTCTTCCTCTTTCGAAACATGCACCTGGATTTGTTTTTTTAGAGATGCATGGCTAACAAGCATGGAATTGTAATCATTCAATTTACTTTGAAGTTCAGCTAAAAGAACTGTCTTATTATCTAGTTCTAAGCACACTTGACTTTCTTTTAAAACATGCTCTTGAACTTGTGTTTGCAGCTCAGCATTGCTTTTTTTCAATGAATTATAATCATTCAATTTGCGTTGTAGTTGTTCTAAGAGCAAGGAATTATCAGCTAATTCTAGGCGCAATTCACTTTCTTGTGAAATATGTTCTTGAATTTGTGTTTGCAGTTCAGCATGGCTTATAGTCAATGAATTATAATCATTTAATTTGTGTTGTAGTTCTTGTAAGAGTAAGGAATTATCAGCTAATTCTAAGCGCAATTCACTTTCTAGTGAAATATGTTTTTGAATTTGTGTTTGCAGCTCAGCATGGCTGATAGTTAAGGAATTATAGTCATTCAATTTGCGTTGTAGTTGCTCTAGGAGCAAGGAATTATCAGCTAATTCCAGGCGCAATTCACTTTCTTGTGAAATATGTTCTTGAATTTGTGTTTGCAGCTCAGCATTGCTTATAGTCAATGAATAATAATCATTTAATTTGTGTTGTAGTTGTTCTAGGAGCAAGGAATTATCAGCTAATTCCAGGCGCAATTCACTTTCTTGTGAAATATGTTCTTGAATTTGTGTTTGCAGCTCAGCATTGCTTATAGTCAATGAATAATAATCATTCAATTTGTGTTGTAGTTCTTGTAAGAGCACGGACTTATTATCTAGTTCCAGACGCACTTCACTTTCTTTTGAAACATGCTCTTGAATTTTGGCTTGGAGTGCAGCATGGCTGATAGTTAAGGAATTATAATCATTCAATTTTCGTTGCCATTCGGCAATTTGTTGGGTCGAAGCTAACAATTTTCTGGTCAGATTTTCTACCTGAATACTTAAGCCCCTTTCAAATTCTGAACTAGTAATCTTATATTCTTCACCCTTTATTTTTTCTAATCTTAAATCTTCATTTGAGCGTTTTATAACATCCCTTAAAACTGCAATTTCAACACTCTGGCTATCAGATAACTCAGATTTGTTAGTTGCTCTAAAAGATTGGAACTCAAATTCACGCTGTAGATTTGTTAAAGTCTTTTCTAACGATTGTTTTTCTGACAGAAGCGCTTCAATCTGCTCCTTCATTTCTTGCGCAATCGCATCATGTAAAACTTGCGCTTCCTGTGCTTTGTTAACATACGTATCATTAGTTAATTCTAAGTGAACCGCTTCTTTCAAGGCCGACTCTAAACAGTTATTTTTATCTTGTAAGCGAGCCACCTGTTGTTCAAATGTTGCCGATTGTTTTCGAGATTCAAAAAGCTCAAGTAACAATTTTTCATGCTGTGCATGAGAGGAAATCAGTTCTTCACGTACAATCGCAATTAACTTTTCATGTGACTTTAGTTTATCGCCATTTTCTAATAATTCCCTCTTAAGCTGTTCTACTTGCGATGCCAAATACAACTTTTCTGATTCAATCTTAGTCTGTGCAATCGACTGATGCTCAAGCTGTGTCAAAGATTCTTTTGCTTGCCCTGCTTGATCGCCTAATTTATCTAAAACAATTTGAGATTCATCAAGGAATAATGTGGTCACTACAAAAGAAGCAGCAAAAGATAAAAACAAAGTAGTCGTCCATAGAATCTCTAGGGAGGGATGCAGGAATAGTTGAAAAGCGAAAGCGACAGACAAAAGGGTACATGCCAAAATGCACCCTCGCCATCTCCAAAAGTAGCACACGACGATACCACCAAGGGATATTAGAGGCATTCCCCACTGCATAGATAAAGCTTGTATATTCATTATTAAAACAATGCCAATGACAAATAATGGCCCAAGCATAACCCAAAGAGGCAGAAAAGATTCAAATTTTTTAACTGAAGTACTCACAAGGTTTCCTTGATCAAAAAAATCGACATTGTACACCAACGAGACACGCTGTGACAGACGGGATTATAAAGCAATTTTGCAACTTTCGCAACAAGTTATTCGAGTTATTTTTCTTCTTTCCGATAAGCAAATGTTTTTTCTGGAAGAGGTTTGGAACAATCCCATCTTATAGAATTTTCGTGCAATAATCCATTTGAGCAGTGTGCAATGATTTCTGCACATGCTACGGAAATATCTTCAAGCCCCTCTTCTATGGAATTACCATCAATGTAAAAATAATAAAGCTGCAGTATTCTTGTCTTCTATCCATAACGCCTCAACAGAAAGAGTTATGTCCAGCTCTCTTATTCGAAGTAGCAAATTTTAGCGCTACTAACTGTAGATTTACCTTCAAAATCTTGTTCATCAATAAAAGACTGCGCGCCTTGAAGAAGATAGGCTGCTAGTGTGGCATCACCTTCGTAGCTCATCTCTACATTCATTTTTCCATCATCAGAAGGAGCATCGCACGTAATCAGCACATAACACACATGTTTTTTTATAAGAGCATCTTTGACACTCTTTCGCACAATACGCTTCATCAAGTCTACCCGCCCCTTCTGTCGCTTCATTAGAACTTTCTTAGGATAGATAAGTTCACCCTGAAAAGTCTTATTGAAATATTTTGGGTGCTGGCCTCTACGTTGAGCCCCCCCTCGAAAAACATCTGCGAAATGTCACATTACCTAATCGTTTAATTTATTACAAATCAGACTTGATCTGTCTCCTGCAGCAAAGCTCTAAAATCAATAATTCTAAAATTATCTACTTATCAAAATTAAAATTTGTAAATTAGACACAAAGGTAGTTTTTTTCTTAACGTCACTAATGCCTCATCCGATATTTTCTCACATCCTATAAAATTTAAACTCTTTAATTTAGCCATAAAGGGGCTCTTAGTAATCATTTCTATGGCCTCATCTGTTATTTCTTCACACTTATTAAAATTTAAAAATTCCAAGCAAGCCATATTAGGACTCTCCGCGATTCTCTTAACGGCCTCATTTGTCAATACGTTTCCATTTCCTAACATTAATATTTCCAAATGGGCTAAGCGTGGGTTGCTACAAATTGCTGCAACTACAAGATCTGATAAACCGGGGCAAGAATTTAGATTTAAACATTTTAATTCCTTCAATTCTTTGATGGTCTTAATTAGCAGAAACTCATTATGAATTGAACAAAGAAAATAAGTTTGTCCAATGCTAATAGCATGCTCAAAAAAAAAATCCACAAAGTGCTTAAATTTTTTTTCCCCTATTTCATATAAACGTTCAATAAACTCATTAATTTCTAATTCTGTGGCATTAACTATTTTATAAATAAAATTGGAAGGTTGAACTTTTCCTTCTATAGTATCCTCAAAGCATACTAACAGAGATTGAACATAATTCGATAACGTAGGCATTAGCGTGGTTGGTGATATTGAAAAATGCTCTTCAGCTAATTTTTTGGTTTTTTCCACGATGCTAACTTCAGAACACGCTAATATCTCAGGTGTTTCAGTACATACTATTGGAAAAAAATGATTATCTATATATACAAATAGTGGGCTTATAGACATAAAACCCTCATTTAAATACTCAAATTTACAATCTTTAATCCTAAAGCCAATTTGTAAATCGTCATTTTAAAAAAAGCAAGTTGTTTTTCGACTAAAACTCAAACGACTGGCTAAACAAGTTAATTCAAGTAATTTGTTGTTTTCCAATTTTCGATGATTTAAAGTAAAATTTAATTACTAAAATTTTACCCACTTAAAAATATGCCTTCTCAACTCTCTCAGCTTGCATGGATTGATAAAGAACAAGATTCCATGCTGCAATTACTTCAAGCATGGGCAAATATTAATTCGGGCTCAGAAAATATAGCCGGATTAGCAAAGATGACCGATGTTTTATCACAAAGCTTTGCAAAACTTGATGGCACAATTAAGCAAATCCATCTTCAAGCGCGCGTAATCATCAACGAATTTGGAAAACCGATTGAAGTTAGGCATGGCAAGGCTCTATCCATCATTAAACGTCCAAATGCAAAAACTAAAGTTTTTCTTGGAGGACATATGGATACAGTCTACCCTATTTCTCATTCCTTTCAAAAAACCACCCGCTTAAATGCTTGTACCTTGCAAGGTCCAGGGGTAGCTGATATGAAAGGGGGATTAGTGGTGATGCTTAAAGCATTAGAAGCTTTTGAACAACACCCTCTTTCTGCAAATATTGGATGGGAAGTGTTAATCAATTCCGATGAAGAAGTGGGCTCAGTTGGATCAGAGCCCCTCCTTATCGATTGCGCACGTCGCAATACCCTAGGGCTTATTTTTGAACCCTCTTTTCCTGACGGAGCGATTGTTAGTTCACGAAAGGGTTCGTCCAATTTAACAATTATAGCCATTGGAAAAGCAGCGCATGCTGGCAGGGATTTCGATAAGGGCCGCAATGCAATCACAGCTTTAGCAAAATTTATTGTGATGGCACATGAACTCACAGACATAGAAGAGGGAATAACATTAAATTTTGGTCATATTTCCGGTGGCGGACCAGTGAATGTAGTGCCTGATTTGGCGATATGTCGTTTAAATGTACGAACTGTGCAACCCGACGATTTTGCTTATATCGAAGACGAGTTAAGAAAAATTGGCAATAGCTTAGAAAGCGATGGCTTAAAACTAAATGTCACTGTGCAACATATACGCCCACCTAAACACTTTGATAAAAAAAATAAGGATCTATTTGAGCAAATAAAACACTGCAGCGCAGAGGAAGATATTTTGCTTATGCATCGCCCAAGTGGCGGGGCTTGCGATGGTAATCTACTATCTGCATATGGATTACCTGTCATAGACTCCTTAGGCGTAATAGGAAATCATATTCACACCAAAAACGAACAAATGACTATTAGCAGTTTAGTTTCCAGAACGCGATTAGTGACATTATTCTTGTTAAAGCTGGCCAGCGGCGAATTAGGGACTGTGAAATAATCACCTGCACGACCGGGCGCACCAAATCGTGCAAATGATTCTTTCGCAGTCCCTTAGTTTAATCAACTCGAAGGATTTAATATGCTTATTGCAGAAGAACTCCGAAACGATCTAAGGGTGATCGAAGCCAAGCGACTATTGATTGCAGCTGTTAAAGCACACCAGGCGAAAATTACAGGAGTTTGCCCTCCCATACCCTCATTACAACAAAGTTATGAGGATCTTTTGTTGACTTTTGCCCAATTTAGAGGAGCAAAATTATGGTTTCCCTTCTTAGGCAGTGGCATTGGTAAAGGTACTCTAGTGGAATTAGCCGATGGAAGTATTAAATATGACTTCATTGGGGGAATAGGCGTGCACTACTGGGGTCACAGCCATGAGGATTTAATTGCCTCCAGCATTGATGCCGCCCTTTCTGACACAATCATGCAAGGCAACCTTCAGCAAAATATTGATTCAGTAGGATTATCTGCCTTGCTAGTGCAGGCTTCCAAACTCGACCATTGCTTTTTGACCTCCTCTGGGGCTATGGCTAATGAAAATGCGCTAAAAATCGCTTTTCAAAAAAAGTTCCCGGCCCAGAGAATACTTGCTTTCGAGCGTTGCTTTGTGGGAAGAACGTTAGCTGTTTCTCAAATTACTGACAAAGCAGCCTATCGTGAAGGTTTACCTTCTAATGTGCTTGTTGATTATATTCCCTATTTTAATGTATTGCACCCCGAAGAAAGCACGGCAAACGCCATTAATGCCTTAAAAAAACTCCTTCATCGCTACCCTAAGGAGTATGCTGTGATGTGTTTCGAGTTTGTGCAAGGGGAAGGAGGATTCCATCAAGGGACCAGTGCCTTTTTTAAAGCAATTATGTCGATCCTCAAAGACAACAACATCGCCATATTTGCCGACGAAGTTCAAACCTTTGGAAGGTTGCCCGAATTATTTGCCTTTCAATATTATGGCCTTGAGGAGTTCATCGACATTGTCACCATTGGAAAACTCTCACAAGTGTGCGCTACACTTTTTCGTGAAAATTATAAGCCTAGACCAGGGTTGCTTAGTCAAACATTTACTAGCAGCACATCGGCTATTAAGGCTTCCCAAGTAATTATAAAAAATTTGATCCATGGAAACTATTATGGACCGCAGGGGAAAATTCAACAGATTAATAACTACTTTACTGTCCATCTTGAAAGATTGTCAAAAAAACATCCTGAACTGATCCGAGGCCCTTTCGGTATAGGATGCATGATTGCATTTACACCTTATGATGGCGAATACCTAAACGTCACGGACTTTGTCTATCGTCTTTTTGAAGCCGGAGTTTTAAGCTTTATTGCCGGAGAAAATCCTACTCGAGTGCGGTTCTTAGTCCCTGCCGGCGCAGTGACTAATGAAGATATTGATCATGTCGTAAACATCATTGAAAAGACCCTCTGTAAAAATTAAAATAAGAGGTTAGAATATGATTGTAGTACGCCCTATAGACGTTAATGATATATATGCATTTATCAATTTATCTTTTACTGCCCGAGCAGGCATGACGAGTATGCCAAAAGATAGGGGGATGCTGGAAAAGAAGATCTTTGATTCAGAAAAAGCATTCGCAAAAGATGTGCAGCAGCCTGGAAATGAAAATTATCTTTTCGTCCTAGAAGACCTTTCTAATAATGCCATAGAAGGCATTTGCGGCATTAATGCCAAAACGGGAATCGATCAACCTAAATATTTTTTTAAAATTCAAAACATAGAACATTTTTCTCCAATTCTTTCAACCACCCCCAATATACCGTTATTGCGTGTTATTTCTTATGAGAATGCGCCCTCCGAAATCTGTTCACTGTATCTTTTGCCAGAATTCCGAAAAGAAGGTTTAGGGCGACTTTTATCACTCAGTCGTTTTTTATTTGCTGCTTCCTATCTCCAGCGCTTCGACACAACCATTTATGCCGAAATGAGAGGTTTTATCGACAAAAATCAAATTTGTCCATTTTGGGAAGGGATGGGCCGTCATTTTTTAAACCTTGATTATACTTCACTGATGCACTTTAGAGACCTAGGTAATTTCGATGTAACGCAAGTTTTGCCGAAACATCCCCTTTACATTTCTTTACTTCCGAAAGAGGTGCAAGAAGTGATTGGTAAAATTCATTCTAATACATGGCCGGCCTATCACATGTTAATTGAAGAGGGATTTTATTTGACGGATGATATTGACATTTTTGATGCCGGACCTAAAATTGAAGCGATAACAAAAGAAATTCGTTCAATAAAGACCAGCGCTATAGATATTATTGCTGAAATTACCCGTAATCCTATTGAATCTATCCGTTATATTGTCAGCAATCATCGTCTGGATTTCAGAGCCTGTTATTCTACTTTGCAAAAAGATCCCAAAGGAATTTTTCTACCAGCCGAATCTGCCGAAGCCCTAAAAGTTAAGGTGGGTGATGTCATACGTTACATTGTCCCCTCCTCCGACATCCCCGCACATCCCCTACCACTTAGAAATAGTGAATTTTTAAACTTCAACGGAAATGCGTTATGAAAAAGGATACTGGACCTACTGCACAACGCAAAAAAATTCAAAAAGGCACTTTATTTGCTTCTTTCGATCCCTCAAATGAACAGATTATTTGGGAAGGCTATGAAGCCAATGCTGCCGCAGTAGATGCCGCCTTCAAAAATGCCCGAAAGGCTTTTGGGGAGTGGT
>JACDGH010000053.1:2436-12323 GCA_013815395.1 Parachlamydiaceae bacterium | reverse complement strand
GGTTATTACTCCCTTTATTACTTCCCATCGTATCGTTCCATCGTTCCTATCGTTCTATCGTTCTATCGTTCTATCATTCCTATCGTTCCATCGTTTCCATCGGTCTAATCTGAAGTGCAAAGGGCTTCTCCCCCCCTAATATGATGGGAAGGCGAAGCCCTTTTGCGTTCTTTGGGGCTTTGCGTTTATAATTAAGTTCAAAAATTGGGTTAGGTGTGAGTAATTTTCTGATCAAAATTGGAATGAGCTTTGATTAAACATTGATTATACCCCACTTGTGTTTTTAATTATAAAAATATAATATATTATATTTTTAAATTTTTACTTTAATATCAAATTTAACATCAATATTTTAAACCGAATATTGTTTGCTATCATCCCTTGTTAAAGTGTAATATTCTTTTCTTATTTCACTTAAATATCAAGGATTGGTAGCTATGGTTACAAATATAATTTTGTGTTTCAGTTTGTTTTTTATTGTTATATTTCAAATTGGTTATACTGATAATCAAAAAGTTTATTTTGAGTATGAAATTCCTTGTGCGCTTGAACTGCGAGGTTGTTTAAACAAGATTCGGCAATTACCAGAAGCTAGGAATTTAATTGCTACAATTCAAAGAGAGGGTGCTATTCAAATAACCATCAATAATGACTCCAATTTAACAAAAAAATTCGGAGCTTTCTGGGATCCAAATAATCGGATTATAACAGTAAACTATTTTAGAGGTATTTCTGAAGGTTCTTTAATAGGCTCTATTATCTTTGAAATGCATAACGCCCTTGTGAATTCAAAGATGATCGATCTCGATAATTTAGCCGTTGCAGGCAAGATTGATCGCGACACTTATGTCGAAAAGTTCGAAAGGTTAGAATACATAAATTCAAAAGATGCTTCTCGATTAGTACAACAAGGGATCCAAGCAGATGTGTTCCCTAGAGATGCTTATTTACACACTTATATGAATTTTGACGAGCATTTTTATGTTCAAAAAGAAGCTGGACACTCAGAATTCATTGCAAGAAATTTTGATCAGCTGGCTCCCCGTAAATCCCGTAAATATCGTTCATTTGCTCAGCCTAAAGCCTTGTCAACAAGTTCTTCGGCAAATAAAGCGTGGTAGAGTAGGCCTTTGGAACCCATCCCTGTTAAAACCCAGCATTTATCGGTAATTTGTGCGATAAGCGGTTTGCGGTCCGGAGTTCCTGCTCTTATTCCAGCTCGACAGCTCACGAGAGTGAGTTCGTCGATTTGAGGAAAGAAAGGACGGACCTTTGGCAAAATTTCCTGTTTAGCTATGTCTATATCCGCCGTTTCATTTGTAAATTGCTTTTCATAGGTTGCGCCTGCAATACAACTTGTTTTTTGGGGGTTCATCAAAAGATAAGCATGCGAATTAATGGGGTAAGGCAATGTTATTAAATTGTTAGGCCATAAAAACTCTAGGATTTGACCTTTTGTAGATTTGATAGGTAAATGCTTTAGTTCGGGCAGATCAGTAGTATTGGCTCCCATACAAATAACTACACGGTCAAAGTGCTGCAGTTCATTCAAGGAAGCGATGGCTCTTTGTTCAAAAATGGCGCCTTGGGAAGAGCAGGCTTTCCATAAACCTTGTAAATAGCTTTCACAATCAACAGTTATGGCTGAATCGATAAAAATACCCGAAGCTGGGATGATGTGAGGTGTAGTTCTTTGACATTCTATTTCGGTACGCCAATGAATATCGTTGTGGAGATTAGCACATATATTAAAATCTTTTTGCTGAAGATCTGTAAGAGCTAAGCGTAGCATTCCCTCAGAGAACGCCACAGTTTTGCCTAGTGCCTGTTCTGCAACGCGTAGTAATTTGCAGGTGGCACCCATCCCTTCTATTGCCTTCCAATTAATTTTAGAGTGAGCGCCTACATAGGGATGTAATAACCCCGCGGCAATGCCAGAAGTGCCTTTAGCGATTGCTTTCGGATCGAAGATAGTAACTTCAATTTCTGTTAGTTGCAATAAGTTCCATGCAACGGCCATGCCGCAAAAGCCTGCACCTAATATAGCAATTTTCATAATTGTATTTCTTTGGCTTGCCTAATCATAGGGCTTAATTTCTTTTTAATAAGTTTAAGAATTTCTTATTGATGAAAATTTTTTCTCGCCCCACTTTAATTTCTTCTAGAACGTCGATATCACATAATATTTTAAGGTGCTTTGAAGCAGTAAACCGTCCAATATGATTATGTTCAACGATATTTCCGATGCGGATGTAGGGTTGAATAAAAAGGAGTTCAACCAGGTCTTTATTATAAATGAGGGGGGCTTGTTGTTGCACATATGAGCATGTGTCATTAATTAACTTATGAATAGATATAATTTTATTTGTTGTCCATATAGCAGTTTCACGAATAGCTTCCATGAAGTAAAGGACCCATTCGCTCCAGGCTTCGTGTGTCGTTACTCTTAATAAATTAGAATAGTAGTTTGATTTATTTTGGATAATATAACGGCTCAAGTACAGAATGGGAGTATCTAATAAATTTTGATCGATCAAATACAGCAGGTTAATAATTCTTCCCGTACGGCCATTTCCATCGGTAAAGGGATGAATAGCTTCAAATTGATAATGTTGCACAGCCAGTTTGATCAATGGATCGATTTGATCATCCAAGTGTAAGTAGTTTTGCCAATTTGTAAGTAGTTTCCGTAAAAGTTCTTCACCTTCAGGGGGGGTGTAAATCTTTTCCCTTGTGAGGTCATTAATCAGGGTTGTCCCAGGCAGTTTTCTTACGTCGAATTCAACGCCGTGAATGATACTGCATACTTCACAAACTGTAGAAATGTTTAATGGCCGCTGTTTAATCAATATGAGCCCTTGATAAAGTGCGGTACGGTACCGAAGAGTCTCTTTAATTTCAGGTGAAATCGTGGTTGATTGACTATCAGCATATTTAAATAGATCGTCGGTAGTAGTGACTATATTTTCGATGGCTGAACTTGCCTGAGATTCTAATAAAGGAATGGTGTTAATGAGAACAGTTTGATTTGGGATCAACCTTTCCGCCATCTTTAACTTAGCTAATTCTTTATTCGCTTCAATGCAGGCTTTTAAAATTAGAGGTGTCTCCAAATCAAATTTGGGAGGAAGCATAGGAATAGTATTGTACGGGGTTTCTGGCTTGAAGTTACTCATATGTTGAAAATTCCCATAATTTTGCGCATATTTTTCTGATGTGTTGATTCATTCAACACAAATTTGAAATAGGTTGAAAATTCCCTTAAATGTGCGCATGTTTTTCTGATATGTTGATTCATTCAACATGTTCTTACAATATGTTGAAAAATTGCAAAAAAATCAACATGTTCTTAAACGAAAGGTTAAATCTGGGTTAAAGCTTGACATCCTTGAATTAAAAAGCTAACGTTTAACAACAATGATAATATGGCCATGTGAAATAATGGCCCAGTGAAAAAGTGCCCCTAGTTAAGGCTAGGGGAGAATAGGGAAACGGGTGTGAATCCCGTACGGTAGCGCCGCTGTAACGAGTGACGAAAGCCTTTGAGTTAACCACTGTGACAAACACACGGGAAGGTAGGCAAGTAGGATGATCTCGGAGTCAGAAGACCTGCTTTTTCACTCTCATCAAGTCCTTAAATATGTATTTAAGGCTACTCTCTCGCCAAAGAGGGGATGGGACTAAGATCGCCGCCTCCAGTTTTACTTAGATTAACTGTTGCTGCCTTCCATGTCCTTTGCTAGGAATGGAATGGCCTTCGCCTTCTCCATTTCCTATGATTTCAACCTCGCCCTGGCAAGCGTTTGCTGGAGTATCATCATGGAAATTTTAGATCAGTTCACAGAAAAAGAAGAAGGACGCTACGTCGTATACTCCTTTCTCAACCGCACTTTTCGCCTCGATAAAGAAAAAGCCCGTGCTCGCCTGGCAGGCAAGATGGTAATTAATGGGACTCGCAGCGCAGAATTAAACGTGCTCCCTATTAAGTATCACGAAGCCTACCGCATTTATAAACAAATGAAAGCAAACCATTGGGAGCCGGATGTCATTGATATGACCAAGGACTGCGCCTTATGGAATTCCGATAAGCTTAACGCGCGCGAGCGTTGGATTATTGAAATGGGAGTGGGATATTTTTCCGCTGCAGAGGGGATTGTAGGGGATAGCGTACTGCATGTAATCGAAGATAACCTTACTGCAGCCGAACTCAAGCATGCCTCTCTTCGTCAAATAGCCGAAGAATCAATTCACATGGATTCATTGCTACACATTATTAGCAGTCTAAATATTGATATTGATGAAGTGACTGCAAAGTTCCAGGACATCCCTTCAATTCAAAAGAAAAACGCCTTTATTACCCGTCAGATGCCAGAATTGAAGATGGGCATAGATCTAACAGTGACTAAAAATAAACAAAAATTTGCTAAAGCAATTTTTGGCATTTCCCAAGTGATGGAAGGAACTCAATTTTATGCTCTTTTTGCGATGATCCTCTCTTTGCACCGTCAAAATAAGATGACTGGCATTGGACAAATGTTTCAATATACTTTGCGAGATGAATCGAATCATATTGCATTAGGTCGCTACATTCTTGAAAAGTTGATTGAAGAAAATCCTGATATTTGGACAAATGATTTTCGCAATGAACTTATAGAGTTTATGCGAGAAGGTGTGGCTTTAGAAAAGGAGTTTGTTTTAGATTGCCTTCCCGAAAATATAGTAGGGATGACGCAAAAAGACTTTCTCGATTTTGTTGATTACAATGCCGATAGACGACTGGAGAGCCTTAAATTGCCACGCCTTTCCGAAGTTAAAGTTACCCCATTTCTTTGGCTTGATGAAGTCATCTTTCTTAAAAAAGAAAAGAACTTCTTCGAAACTCGAGTTACCGAATATCAAACTAGTGGTAGCCTCAATAATACTAATGAAGATGACCTCATTTAAGGAAGAATATCATGAAGACAGAACTTTTAGAAATAGAAAAAACCTTGGAATTGAAAACCTTTAATAAATTTCCAAGCATTATCCGCCGAGACTTACCTCATATGAAATCTTCCAAGCCGCGATTAGTGACTTGGAACGGTAGCAAAATTGAAAAAGCAGTAAATGCAGCTTGCGCTGAATTAGGCCATGAATCCATTGGAAGGCATATTCAGATTGCAATCGAATTTCGAATGGAAAAAGAACGTTCACGTTTTATTCATATTGAACAATTGCAAGACTTGGTTGAGAACCTTCTGATTGAGCTGAATTACGGAACTGTAGCCTTAGCTTATGGCAAGCATAGGGCACGCAGGGCTGCTTTGAGAGAAATAGAAGCAAAAATGTCCATTTATAGCGATTCACCGGAGCTTATTTCACCTGAGTTTGCCGCCGATTTGCGTTTGAGGATCTCCTTTGCGCGCATTGGATTAAATCTTATTCTTTCAGATAAAGAATTGATAGCCAGATTGATGCGCAGTGTTGCCTTATCTCTCACTCCTCAAGAACAACGAGAAACTGTTATACTTAATGCAAGAAATCTTCTGGATGTGGATGCCGATAGTCGTTTTTTTGCAGGACGTATTTTGCTTACCTATATCTATGAGGAAACCCTACCGTGGAAAATTGTTGATGGAATAGATCAACTTAAAGCAGCTCACCGTAAGGCATTCCTAAGGTATATACCATTAGGGATTAAATTAGGTCGCCTAGATGCGCGGCTTGCCGAATTTAAGCTTGAAGAACTGGCTGACAACCTTGACCCTTATGCAGATCTCCAATTTGATTTCATCGGCATCCAAAACCTTTATGATCGTTATCTCATACATACTAAAGATTCCGATTGGGTGGATGGGAAAAGACGGATTGAATCTCCACAGATTTTCTGGATGCGCGTGGCTATGGGATTGGCGTTGTTGGAGCAAGAACGAGAAAAGCGAGCCATAGAGTTTTTCCACATTTATCAAAATAAACTGGCTTGTTCATCGACACCCACGCTATTCAATGCAGGGACACTTCGACCTCAACTTTCAAGTTGTTATTTGCTGTATTGTGGCGATTCGATCGAAGATATTTCGGAAACATGGACACGATTTGCCTTATTATCCAAGTGGGCAGGCGGATTAGGATGTTCTTGGACTGCTGTACGAGGGTGTGGCGCGCATATTCATGGAACCAACGGTGATTCCTCCGGTTTGATCCCTTTTCTTAAAGTGGCCAACGATATTTGTGTGGCAGTAAATCAAGGAGGAAAACGTCCGGGGGCCCTTTGCAGCTACATCGAGCTTTGGCACTCTGATATCGAAGATTTTCTGGATTTGCGCAAAGAAACGGGTGATGATCGCCGCCGCACTCATAATATGAATACAGCTTTATGGATTCCAGACCTGTTTATGAAGCGACTGCAAGACATTTCGGAAGGCCGATTACCAAAAGATGCGAATTGGACTTTTTTTCGTGCAAATGAAACTTCAGATTTGACAGAACTTTATGGGAGTCAATTTGAAGAAAGGTACGCCTATTATGAAAGGCTTGCCGAGGCAGGGGAGATCTACGGTAATAAAATCCGTGTTCTAGCCCTTTGGAAAAAAATGATTAGTGCCATCTTTGAGACAGGGCACCCATGGATTACTTTCAAAGATCCTTCTAATATTCGCTCGCCCCAAGACCATGTTGGTGTGATCCATTGCTCAAATTTATGTACTGAAATCACACTCAATACTAGCAAAGAGGAGATTGTCGTTTGCAATCTAGCCTCCATAAACCTTCCTAGTTATATTTGTGACGACGGGTCCATTGATCACGAAAAATTGAGATCAACAATTGAAATCGTTATGAGAATGTTGGATAATGTTATCGAGATCAATTACTATCCATCCGAGGCTGCAAAGTTGTCCAACATGCGACATCGTCCAGTGGGTCTTGGAATGATGGGCATGCAAGATGCTCTAAATATGTTAAGAATCCCTTTTGATTCGATGGAAGCTGTTGATTTTAACGATGAAATTACAGAAGCTGTTGCCTTTTACGCCTACTCCGCTTCAGCAGATTTGGCTGCAGAACGAGGTCGTTACTCATCCTTTAAGGGCTCAAAGTGGGATCGCGGTTTACTTCCCTTGGATACGCTTGAGCTATTGGAAAAAGAAAGGGGAGTGGCAATTAAGGTGGACAGAAAGAGTCGCTTAGATTGGGATGGCTTGCGGCAGAAAATACAAGATCAGGGAATGCGCAATTCTAATTGCCTTGCCATTGCACCTACGGCAACTATCTCCAATATTATGGGAAGCATGCCCTGCATTGAACCAAGTTATAAGCACATTCATACTAAATCTAATCTTTCCGGAGAGTTCGTTCGCACTAACACATATTTGGTAAAAGAATTGATGGACCTAGCTCTTTGGGACGAAGAAATGCTCTCTGATCTTAAATATTTTGATGGTTCTATTCAGTTTATAGAGCGCATCCCTGATGAGGTAAAGTTGCGCTATAAAACAGCTTTTGAAATTGAGCCCACATGGCTTTTACAATGTGCAGCTGTACGGCAAAAATGGCTAGACCAATCGCAATCTGTAAATCTTTTCCTTGCAGAAAATGATGCGCGTCAAGCTTCATTTATGTACCGCGAGGCTTGGGAGCGAGGACTTAAAACTACTTACTACCTTAGGACCATTAATAAGTCATCTATGGATTCAGCCAATCGCGACAGGAAAAAAAATGAGGTAGAGTCGATAAGCACTTTATCGGCCTGTTCTATTGAAGCTATGCGCAACGGAATTATTTGTGAATCATGTCAATAAAAAGGAAATACAATGGGTATAAAATCAGATAGATGGATCCGTGAAATGGTCGAAAAGAAAAAAATGATTGAGCCATTTTCACCTACGCAAGTCAGGCATGCTGAACAAGGGCATTCTACGATCAGTCATGGATTATCAAGCTATGGGTATGACTTACGTGTAGCAGATGAATTTAAGGTGTTTACTAATGTCTTTAATACTGTAGTAGATCCTAAAGCATTTGATGAAAAATCTTTTGTGAACTTAAAAACGGATGTTTGCATTGTACCCCCGAATTCTTTTGCTTTAGCAAGAAGCATGGAATACTTTCGGATTCCACGCGATGTGATCACTATTTGCCTTGGTAAATCCACTTATGCCCGTTGCGGGATAATTGTCAATGTCACCCCGCTTGAGCCTGAATGGGAAGGGCATGTGACTTTGGAAATCTCCAACACCACACCTCTACCGGCCAAGATTTATGCCAATGAAGGATTAGCACAGCTGATATTTTTTGGCGGTGATGAAGTTTGTGAAGTCTCATATGCCGATCGCTTAGGCAAATATATGTTCCAGCGTGGTGTCACCATGCCTAAAGCCTAGTACTTCTGCTGAATTTTGAGCTAGTGATTGAGGTGATCGGGAATAGAGGCTGCCCACGCGCGGTAGTCAGGGCGTCTCTCGCCCTAGGATGGTCAATTTTGCTGATTTGTAGCTAAAATTACCTTGTAAAGTATATTCCATTTTCGTTCCAGATAGTCTCTTTTAGGTGAAGCAAATGCCCTTCCCCCAGACGGGGGAAACGTTATTAGCCCCGGGTGCAGCGATTAGCGGAACCCGGGGTTATAGACAATAATGGATATACGCCCCGGTAGGGGCGCAAGAAAGCTATTAATCAAAAAAAACATCTAGAACTTGCCCTAGGAGCTATTATGCTCCTTACGCCCCTACCGGGGCGCATTTATTTATTATCTAATCCCCGGGTTCCGCTAATCGCTGCACCCGGGGCTAATAACGTTTTCCCCGTCTGGGGAAGGGCGTTTGCTTCACCTAAAAGAGACTATCAGGAAAGAAATATGAAAAATGCTTTTCATGGGAATTTTACCCAGATTAACCAGCCTAGTCTCGCCATGCTTTCCACAAGTCAGCGAGCCCAGAAATTAGAAAACACTCAGAGGATTTTTTTACTTAGATTAACGAGGCTAGTACGTCATGTCAATTAAATTGAGGAAGTGCAATTAGAAACCTAGCATCGACTTTAGAGCGCCAAATCTGTTTTTAATAGGTCGATTTCCTATCTTTAATATTTCCAATCTGATTTGCTGTATAAGAGGGTCATTCTCTGATTCCATCATCTCCGAGACTGATTCAAGAAGCTTGAGTTGATTTTCAGCAAAAGTTAATCGCCTTTAATGCAGTAGTAATAAGCTATTGTGTGATAAAAGAAGATGTTAACTATTTTAAAAAAAATAAATATCTTCCAATATTTGTATTAATTTTTTTTAATGCTTCCAAATAAACAGAAGAGTTTTTAGCAAATCCTTCAGCAAGGATTTGCTAAATAAAATCTTAGCAAAATTTCTTTTCTTTATTTAAGCCAGCCTCAGTATTTTTAGATCTCTTGCAAGCGTTCTTCCAACTTCATTAATATTTCTTGGATTGAGGGAAATTTGGAGAGTTTTTTGCAGCATTTTTTTGCTTTATCAGAGACATAACTTAAGGCGCGATTGTCAAATTTTATAGTACTAGAAGGATTAAATATTGTGGATAACAAAGAGGGGTTGTTAGTATCAACTGCTAAATCTTGCAAAAGAGTAATAGTATCTTGACTTTCCAGAATTTTTTTAATTAAAATTTTTTGTTCCTCTGTAAAAGGCGAGGATATTTTAAAGGTTGTTTTTCCAGCAATAAAGCATTTTTCATCTCCAGAAGTATAGAATTTTTGTAATACATTTTGAAATAAAGCTGTTAAATTCGATCTAAATAATTGTTCGATTGTAATTTCCTGCGGAGAAAATTGAACTTGAATTTTAGATTGATAACCTATCCGATAAAAAGTTATTTGATGTAATACGCTTGTTTTATCGCTAACCCAAGGTGTAGATAAACTGTTTGTAATCTGCATATTGA
>JACDGH010000053.1:0-2426 GCA_013815395.1 Parachlamydiaceae bacterium | reverse complement strand
CATATTGATCCCTATTTTAAAGGTTTAGTTTTTGCTGCGTTTAGGTATAAAAGAGCTGATCTCTTTCTAGCCCCAGTTTAACAAATGATTATTAAGAAAATATAAAGCTAAGATTATTTTCACATAAATCATTGGCCGTCTGAGCAGGAGTCGCTAGCCTTATATTAAAATCAAAATTGGTTCTGGAACTGGAATTGGTGGTGGAAAAGGCTGTAAAGGCGGTTGTACCTAATCCTTTACGGGTATATAATAACCTTCAACCCAAACATCAGTCTTTGTCTCTATAATTCCAGTCTGAATATTCTCAATGACGAGATTCCCTTCAGGAAGCTCTTTGAATTCAAGATTCCCATATTTTACGCGGTCCATGCGCAAACGAACGTTGAAATTTAGGCGGTCTTCACCTTCACAGGGAAAACTGTCGGTCAAAACTGAAAAGCAAAAAAGTCAGCTAGTAAAGGTAACGCAGTTTATGAAATTTCCTATGCCGATCGGTTAGGCAAATATATGTTTCAGCGTGGTGTCACCCCGCCTAAAGCTTAGCCTTAGAGCACTTGTGCTGAATTTTGGCAAACACAGCTAATGATCGGGAATAAAGTCCGAAGGCGTATTTGTCATTCTCAAATTCCCTTAAGGAGGTGATTGCTTGATCAATTTCTTTTTCTCCGAAGGTGTTTGCTAAAGCTTTTTTAGCCTCCTCAATTCCCAAGCGAAGAATAGATTTATGAGATGCATTATTTAAGATTGCTTGCGTAAGGTGGCAATGCAGGACTTGATGAGGTGTTTTAGATAATTCTGAAAGTAACTTAAAGCCAATCTCAAAAGAACTATTTTGAGATTGGCTTTGAAGTTTTACTATTTTGATAAATGCTTCATATCCAAGATTTTTGTTGTTGCAATAGAGTTCAGAACCATCGCCTACTAACTCTTCCAGGCATACAAATCCTTCAGGCTGCACCAAAGGAAGAAAGCGTTCTAATTGCTGGATACCATTGGGTAGATGAGAAAGGACAAAACGTGACATTAAAATATCGCAGGGTTTTAAACTCTTTATTGAAAGAGTTGTTAGATCAGCTTGAATAAATTCAAAAGTGTTCGTGGATTGAATTTTCTCTAACCTTCGGCGTGCTTCTTCAATGCGTTTCTTAGATATATCTAGGCAAACGAAATGGGAATGACTGAAAATTTTAGCCAGTTTTTCCTCTAGATGTCCACTGCCACACCCGAGGTTCAGTACCCTCACATTTTTTGTATTCAATTTACCTAGTGCCTCAATAAAGGCTTTCGAGGTGAGCTCATTCAGCAAATCTAATCTTAATTCAGCGTTTACACTATTGCCTAAGATATAAGTAGCATTACACATAAAAATTCCCCTTTTTTGTTTAATCCTAAAAGGTAGTTTATGTTAATTTAATTGAGATCCGTACTGTTTACGGAGGGAGATCAAATGAAAGCTTTTATGCAGAAAGCCCTATCCTCATTTTCATTTCAAAAAGGGTCAAAAGAGATCATTCGTCTTTGCCGCCCCTTCCTCGATCAAATGGAATTTATAAATTTTTATTACGTTCGAATAAATAGAAAGGGTGAGTTAATTTATTTAACCAATCAGGTTGGCTATGCCATGGATTATTGGGAGGCAGGCTTACCATTGTGCACTGGGTTTAACGATGTGCCTGGTGAGGTGCAAAGCACGGTATTGCTTTGGGCAAATAAATTGAATCGGGAGATTCTAAGTTTTGCAGAAGCCCAGAAATGTTACGATGGTTCTTCATTTATTAATCGATATTATGATCAGGTTCAATTTACCTCTTTTCAACGGAAAACTCCTGTAGAAAATCCTAGCCAATTTTATTTAGAAAATTTAGTTAAGTTAAGATGTTGGTTGCGAGATTTTGAAATGAAAAACATAAGCCTTATTGGACAAGCAGAAAAAAAACCAATGTTTTTGCCTGATGAATATTTAGCCCCGCAAAAGCATTCTTTTTATTACAAAAAGAACCTAGAACTGCATTTCAATCAAATTCATGCGACGGTAAGTTTTCGGGAAATGGATTGCCTTTATTTTTACACAAAAGGATTTACTTGTCCCCATATAGCTAAATTATTGGGGGTATCGCCGCGTACAATAGAAACCCATCTTGAGGCAGTCAAAAATGCATTTGGGTTATCCTCAAGAGATGGTTTAGCTGCTTTATCCTATGGCAATCCTATATTGCAATCCTATACACCACGCTTTAAATAACTTTAAAAAAGTATAATTTGATAATCTTTGTAAGATTAATTCAATGACTCCATTTCTCCAATGCCGTCAAGTTAAAGTAAAAACTTATACAAATCCCTTTAAAAAAAAGGGATTTGTATTTTTTTTATAAAAATGGAATATGTAATTTTCAAAAAGAAAAAAACACGGTATCTTGTCGTAAAAA
>JACDGH010000336.1 GCA_013815395.1 Parachlamydiaceae bacterium | reverse complement strand
GCTACAAGGTCGACCTATTCCTCCTGTTCAATTTATCGAGACGGATGGCACGATGAGTGCCTTTGAAGACCAACCGGGACCGCGAAGAAATCTTGTAACACGATTGATGAATAGTTTTGTCCTCAAGGCAGGTGAAGATCAAACCCCTTTCATCAAAGATGAGTTTGGCCGATTAACGCCAGTGATTCCTGCAAATGCACGGGGATTGGAAAATTATAGAAAAGGCTTTCAGACACTAGGGGCAATTTTTTTGCAAAGTATTAGAGAGGGATTTCTAACTGGAAATGTATTTAATCCTTCCTTATTCAAGATGATGGGTTCTTTATCCTATCAAGATGTGGCAGGCTCTCCCAACGACCCGGCTGATTTACCGGATCATATACGTTTAAAACTTATGTTAGCGGGATCTGAATTACCATTTAAGGACATCCTTCTGCAAAAACAACAATCTTCAGATTTAAATGATTCAGAATATAACATATTAAGAGACAACATTATAAATATACTTGATGAAAATGAACGCACTCCTGATCTTTCAAAAGTGTCTTTAGAAAATAAGAAATGGATTTATGAAAGAGCATTAAAATACTGCAAGGAACTTCAGCAAGAACAACGGCAAGTTCAAGGCGACATGCAATTGCCTGCCTTCCTCATTGCCAAACAATTCCAGCTGCAAACTCGTGCTACCCAGGAGCAATGGCCTTTTGGCGGAACTCTTCCGCAACAAATCAAGGCTACAGAAGCGCTCCAAGCAGAAATTGAAGGCAGTTTAACTAAAGACCTATTTAAATCGACTATAAAATGGGAATTAAGCGAAGGTTTAGCCGAAAAGAATGTGGAAAATGAAAATAAAGTAAAACATATTCAGACACTTATTAACCAATTTGTGGAGGAATCCTCATTAGATGACCTTGCAAAATTGACATTCGCTATTACTGGATCTAAAACAATGAGAGGCAACACTGCTTTAAAATTTCAGCTTTTTAATCGCGAGAAAGAGCGCTTACCGGCTGCCCATACATGCTTTTCTATCATTGAAATTTCTGCTAATTGTCCCGACTATGAGACTTTTAAAAAGGTCATGACAACTTTTATCGAACATAGTACTCAAAAAGACCACAGTGGTTTATTTAATTAAATTGATATACCACTGCACAAACTTCCTAATACCTTCATGCAATGATACCTTTGGCTGGAAGCCAAGCTTTTGATAACTTGATTCAATATCGGCATAAGTGGCTTCTACATCGCCTGGTTGGATGGGCAAATGACGCATGATCGCTTTTTTACCTAATGATTCTTCTATAGCCGAAATAAGGGCTGAAAGAGGTTCAGGTCGATGATTGCCCAAATTGAATATTTCACAAGGAGCTGACAAATCGAGTGCTGCTATCACACCAGACACAATATCATCTATGTAAGTGAAATCTCGCTTCATATGCCCGAAATGATAAACATCAATCGGCTTATCTTCTAAAATGGCTTTAGTAAAGGAAAAGTAAGCCATATCCGGCCGTCCCCAAGGGCCATACACAGTAAAAAATCGCAAGCCAGTCACTCGAATATCATACAAATGATGATAGGTATATGCCATCAACTCATTAGTTTTCTTGGTGACACCATATAAGCTCGCCTGTGCATCGGTGCGATCTTCCACCGCAAAAGGGGTTTTTATATTTGTCCCATAGACTGATGACGAAGAGGCATAGATCAAAGGTACACTGGGAAATTGACGGCATACTTCTAAAATACTCAAAAAACCGTCAATATTGGCTTTAATATAAGCTTGGGGATTAACTAAAGAATAGCGCACCCCTGCCTGTGCGGCTAAATGCACAATGTGTGTAAAGCTCTTCTCTGTCATCAACTTTAATAGTAAAGGGGCATCGCATACATCTCCTTCATCAACATGGATACCTTGTAAGGCTAATAATTTTGCTCTTTCTCTTTTTAAAGAAGGGTCGTAATAATCATTAAAATTATCTAAGCCAATAACATGATCCCCTCGAGCCTTAAGCGCTAAAGCTAAATGATAACCAATAAATCCTGCGGCTCCAGTTATTAAAATATGTTTGGAAGTCATGGAAGATAGCTCATTTGGTTAGTCAAAGGAGATGGCAGGGGAAAGAATATCTTTTTCCCCTTCTGTGCTTGCCACAAGTACGGCGCAGCAGCTATCGCTAAAAACGTTCACTGTCGTGCGGCACATATCAAGAATACGATCTACGGCAAAGAGCAATCCAATTCCTTCAGCGGGTAGGCCTATTGCTTTGAGGATAATGATAATTGCTACAATACTTGCCGAAGGAATTCCTGCCATGCCTATGGAAGTGACGAGCGCCAATAAGACTACAGCAAACTGAGTTGAAATTGTCATTTCAATCCCATAAACTTGAGCTATAAATAAGGCAGCCACACATTCATATAAAGCGGATCCCGACATATTTATCGAGGTGCCAAGAGGGATGACTAAACCGCAAACACGATTGGATACGCCGGCTCTTTTTTCTACGCAATCGATAGTGACAGGTAAGGTTGCAGAGGAGGAACTAGTGG
>JACDGH010000335.1 GCA_013815395.1 Parachlamydiaceae bacterium | reverse complement strand
CCTGTAGAAGGTGAGGCTGCATTTATAGTACGGTGGCTGCAATCGCCAAGTCCTTCAATTGAAATGCAGTTAGAATCCCCTACATTAATTTATCAGGACAAATCGTTTAAAAATATTGTTCTAAAAGTTGCACTTTCAGATTTATTTAATCATTTACAAGGAAACATCTACTCTTCCATTGATCAAGTTATCGGCAAAGAATTCCTCATAAATGATCTTATGTTAACAACCACAATCAATAATCAAGAAAAAAAATGGCCTATTATTTTTTCAGCGGGCGACAATTCCACCGATATTGCTACATTTTATGCCGAAGGTTACTGGTTTTTAAATGAAAAGATTTTCAACCTATCCATTAACGATCTACACGGAAAAATTTATGATAACTCTATAGCGCTTCTACAGCCTATTAAATTAAAATTAACTCCTTCAAGTATTGAAATGACTCCTCTTCAATTCAGCTTAATCGATGGAATTGTGAATGCTTCAATTGACTATCACGCCTTCATACTCTCCTCATCACTTCAATTCGAACATATTCCACTAAAACTATTGTCCGAAAATTTAACCTCAATACCTCTTCAAGGCCTAATTTCAGGTTCTGCCACCATAAATGGTCCTTTAAATAATCCCAAAGCAGAAGGCAAACTGGAATTTAAAAACGTTAAAATTAATGATTTCGATTTTGCTGATGTACATCCTATTTCAGGATCATTTCAAGTTAATCTTGATGAAAAGGGAGTAAAATGCAATGGCAACGCCATTATAGCAGATCGTCCCCCTCTACATATCGAAGCTCAGCTACCAATAGCGCTCTCACTCTATCCCGTAGCTTTAAATGTAGATAAAACTGCTCCTATCAGCGGCGCAGCTCAACTTTCAGGTGAAATCCAATCTATCCTTCAACTGTTTTCTAAAGATACAATAAGTGTATCTGGACCGGTTAATGCAACTGTGCAAGTCACAGGAACTATGGAATCGCCTTTAATTAATGGCACGGCTAATATTACGAATGGGGGATTTGAAAATTTAGAGATTGGCACAGTGCTTAGCAATCTATCTGCAAGTTTTGAAGGTTCTGGAAAAGAAATAACCCTGAAAGAACTTTCAGCAACCGACAAAGTTGGCAACAAACTTACGGGCACTGGTCAACTTTTACTTGATCCGATCAAAAAATTTCCTTATCAGTTTGACTTTTCTATTAATAATCTAGCCCTGCTTGATCAAGATTTTGTAAAAGGCGCTTTCACAGGTAACCTTGCTCTCAAAGGAAATGTCGCCGGCGCTACTTTAACTGGCACGGCTAATGCAACGTCATTAACTGTTACTATTCCCGAACAAACTGCCGCAGTTACGAATTCTATCGATGTGACGTACATCAACATTCCTGAAAATGAAAAAACTCATGCAATTGAGAAGAGTCCTTCTTGGCCTCTAATTCTTGATATCAATGTTGCAACCCCTGACAATGTCGCAGTGCGCGGCCGAGATCTAACTTCTGAATGGAAAGGAAATCTAGCACTTAGCGGCCCTGCAACAAATCCCATATTATCAGGCAGCTTCAAAATTATACGGGGACAATATCTTTTTAATGGCAAAAATTTCGATATCAATCAAGGATCTATCTCCCTTGATGGTTCCTTGGACAATAAATCAATGACAACTCTATATGTAATTGCTAGTAAAGATCTTGGAAAAGTAAAGGTTGAAGTTATCGTTAAGGGGCCAGTAGCAAAACCCGAAATTTCTTTCCGCTCAAACCCACCTCTCCCCCAGCGAGAGATTCTTTCATGGATTCTTTTTAATCGCGGTACATCAGAGATATCTCCATTTCAAGGGACATATTTAACGGAATCTATTACCAATTTAAAGAGCAGCGCTAGCAAGGGACCTGACGTACTTACAAAGATTCGCAATAGCTTAGGCATTGACCGCATAGATATTTCACGCGATGAAAACAATGAAAATGCAGTAAGTATTCAAGTGGGAAAATACATTTCTGAAAATATTTTCATTTCAGTCAATAAAAGCAGTGTCAATCGCATAGCATTAGAAGCTACACTTTTTCCAAACATAAAACTTCAGGCCCAAGTCGGCGATGACTCTGAAGGCCAACTTCTTTTGAAGTGGAAACATGATTACTAGCTCAAGTTCTAATTGAGCAGCTATAAACTCTGACTACTTTATTTGAAGCAATTTTTTTTAATAAAAATTTACGCGAATAATGGGTGGCAGGGCGATAATATATTTTGGGCAAAAAAGTACAAATAAAAATCCAAGAACCATAAGTGCAAGGGCAAATGCAGGACTGGGTGGAGTAATTTAAACTATCCTGAGCACATTGGAAGTGCGACTCTTTTAAATAACAGCTAGCCTTGCTTTGATGTTATGGGTAGAACGCGCAAAAATTTCCATAATTGCGGACGACATAGATTGAATATTATGAGAGAGCACAAAGCAATCATAGACCCAATAGCTAAAGTCTTTTGAATACCATAAATATCTGCCATAAATCCTAGCAAGGTATTTCCTAGTAAAGGGCCGCTCATGTAGCTGAGCATTTCAAAGC
>JACDGH010000052.1 GCA_013815395.1 Parachlamydiaceae bacterium | reverse complement strand
GCGCAGCTCCTGCTGCGCTTTTTGTTTTTTTCAGGTTGAAAGAAATTTATACAAACCGATTAGATGCTTATAAACAAAAAGCATTAAAATCTATTTAAGGAACCTATGGAAAAAAAATATTTTGAAAAACTAGACATAACTACCCTCCCTAAAAATACCCAGAGAGGAACTAGAAGAAATCCACAAAGCTTTAAAAGTAAAAGTAAAAAGATCCAGCCAGACCTAACGGATAATCTTGCTGGCATTTAGCTAAAATTGTCCTATAGAATATTTCTCTTTCTTTTGAGGCAAAGGGGAAACGCAGAGACGGGGAGAAACGCGGAGGCGCCGAGAACTAAAGTTGGTATAGAGTCATTACGAAATGTTCATCGACTTATCTAATCCGTTAATATTAGCCATCAAGTCCATTTTCTGTGTAAACCTTTTAATTTCACCCCCACCCCAAATTCTTCCCAAGAGCCAAAAAATATGTGGAAAAAAATCATTGATTAATATATAATCATTTATTGTTTTTAATTATTATTAATTGTTTCTAAGGAAATTCATGGTTAATCCATTATTTATTAAAGAAGTTAATTTATATCAAACAACTGAATATAAAAATATTGAAAAAAGACCTCGCCTCAAAAGTAAAATAGAAACAGATGTTGATAACCAAAAAGAGAATCTATTCCAGGGATCGACCTCTTCTGTACAAATAAGATTGAATAAACGAAAAACTGAGAAAGATGCTGAAGAACTTACCCATCAAAATGTTAATAAGAAATTACCAAAAATTGCACTTACCCTCACTTCAGACTCGAAATATCATAAAAAAATTACTGATGCTTGCAAAAAACATAATCTTAAACTAGATACATATGAAGAATTTATGCAAGGCACGCGCTTTATAAAAATGAGTGTAGCGCCGGTAATAAAATTAACATCTATCTTAAAGGCTGTGGAGAACAATGATTCGAGCATGCTCAAAGTTTTGAAAGATTTAGGTGGTGATTTAAATCAATCAGAAATCAATGGAAATACCCCCCTAACTCAGGCTGTAATTAAAAACCAAAAAGAAATGGTAAGATTATTAGCAAACTTAGGCGCTGATCTTGATCAATCTGATGGTGACCAAGATACCCCGTTAACCAGGGCTGTAATCGGCAACAATGCAGATATAGTAAGATTATTAGCGACATTGGGTGCTGACTTAGATCGATCTGATAGCGATGGAAGGACCCCTTTAACAAGGGCTGTAATTGAGAACCAGAAAGATATGGTAATAATACTTGCCGAGTTGGGTGCTGATCTTAATTGTTCTGATGCTAAGGAAGACACTCCAATGAATAAGGCTATAATAGAAGGGGATAAAGAAATGATAAAGTTATTAGCAGAGTTAGGTGCTGACCTAAACCAGTCTGCTAGCGATGGAGAAACCCCGATGACTACGGCTCTAATCGAAAACCGACCAGCCTCTATGAAACTATTATTAGAGTTGGGTGCCGACCCTAAACTTACCGAAGAAATTTTAATGAGAGGATTTTTGGGAAATGTATGGGGGCTAAAAGGCGCAACTGTATTGCAGTGGACGTATGTTTTAAAAGATGCAACCACAAAAACATCTAATACAGAGATCAATTTAGAGGGATACAGCTCTCGTCTTTTAATGAAAAAATTCGTTCCCTATGTTTCTAATTTTTTAAATTCCATTAACCTAAATAAAAATGGGATTACGGAAAAACAAAAAGAAGAAATAGAAGATTCCTTTATCAATGCTTTTCCATTATCAAAAAAAAGCGTTACAGCAAATATTGCTCGAATACAAGCGGGCCAACCGTTTGTTATTTTAGGAGGATCTGAAGGTCATGCAGTTTCTATTGTCATTCACAAAAATCGATTGATTGTGTTTAATAGAGGTGAGGGAGGAAGTGAAAGTTCTGCGCAAATTTATAAGTTACTTGCTACAGATGTCACTAAGGAAACTCTTAAGAATTTAATCAAAGAATATTCCGACATGGATTCTTTTAATCAAATGATTATAGATCTGGATTTAACATTTATAAGTGAGTTCACTCAAAAAGATCAAGAAGTAGGTAATTGTACTTGGGCAAGTTCTAAAGGGGCTCTTAAAAGCTTATTAATATTACTTACCAATAAAAGGATTGGAAATAAAATATACAAGCAATTCACTGCTTTTGCCCGAGAAAAATCACTAAGCGATTATTTTGAAAATTCGACTAATTATTCTCATGAAATTTTAGAAAAAATTCAAGAAAAGCTTTCGAAAAAGTCAGGATTAGCTGCCTCAAAGGAACTCATCGAAAATTATTTTTCTGAAGGAACTCTATGACCGTTCCATTATCTTTAAGACCTAATTTATTCCCAATAACCGTGCACCAACCTCGTGCAATAACATATCAACAAAATGAAACTGAACAAAATGTTGATCATAAAAAAGAGAACGTCTTCTCATCGTCAATTCTAAACTCCCCCTCATTAACAAATAAGCGGAAAATTGAAAGAAATATCTACCCAGTTTCTGCCAAAAACGTTAACAATAAATTACAAAAAATTACCAAAATATTAACACCTAAAGATAAATGCCGAGTAAAAATTATTAATGCTTGCAAAAAGCATTGTGTTGAACTATTCACATTCGAAGCATTTATGCAAGACGAGTGTCTTGAAATCACAACCAATATACCCGATGTAAAATTCTCAACGATTCGAAAAGCCTTAGAAAGAAAAGAGTCTGGTATTCTCAAAGTATTGATAGAACTAGGTGCTGACCTTAATCAATTTAAAAGCGATGGGCTGACTTTATTAACATTAGCTGTATTAAAAAATCAGCCAGACAGTTTAAAATTACTAGCTAAAATAGGCGCTGATTTAAATTATCCTGATAAAGATGGGGACACCCCCCTGACTAGGGCAATAATAGAAAACCAAATCGATATAATAAAATTATTAGTAGATTTAGGTGCTGATTTAAATCGAGCTGATGGCGAAGGAAAATCTCCACTAGTTAGGGCTGTTAATGAGCAAAGGATAGAAATCATAAAATTACTTGCAGAATTAGGGGCTGAATTAAATCTAGCTGAAAGCAACTGCGAGACACCGTTGACGATGGCTATTTTAGAAAACAAGCCAAATATAATAAATTTATTAATAGAATTAGGTGCTAACTCTGAATATGCCGAGGAAATTCTTACAAGAAGATTCTTAGCCAATGTGTGGGGTCTTGATGGAACCTCTGATATAGAATGGACATGTGTTTTACAGGATCGATCAACTAAAATTTACAAGATAGGTATCGAATTAGAAGGCTTTTATCCTCGCCTTCTAATGAAAAGATTTGCTCATTACATACCTGCCTTTTTTAAGACAATTGATCTAAAAAACAAACTTTCCAAAAAGCAAAAGTTAGAAATTGAAGAAGCTTTCAAAAATGCCTTTCCATTGTCAAAAAAAAATCTTATAAAAAATGTCTCTAGAATAAAATCAGGCAAACCCTTTGTTATTTTAGGGGGGTCTGATGATCATGCCGTTTCTATGGTCATCCATAAAAATCTATTGGCTGTATATAATAGGGGCTTGGGCGGAAGCAAAGATGCTGCAGCAATTTATAATTTTCCCTCCTCAATCGTTAACGAAAAAACTCTTAAACTTTTACTCAAAAGCTATCGAGATATGGAATCTTTCAATCAAATGATTGTAGATTTAGAATTAGAATATGCTGGAGGCTTCACTCAAAAAGCTCAATCTGTAGGAAATTGCGCTTGGGCAAGTGCTAAAGGAGCTTTTAAGGCGCTAATTGTATTGCTCATTGATGACGAAACGACTGCAACAGAAATATATAAGCAATTCACAGCTTTTGTACGAGAAAAATCGCTTCATAGTTATTTCAAAAATTCAACTAAGTATGCTGAAGATATTTTTGAAAAAATTCAGGATAAGCTTTCAAATAAACCCGGATTAGAAGCATCAAAGGAGTTACTAAAGGAATATTTTTCTTCAAATAACGAAAATATCGATATCCTCAATTGAGCTTTTAAAAAAGGAAATTAAAATGACACTTTCAAAAAAAAATACAATTCCTTTATAATCCCCCTTTAAAGTTTTCGTTCCAGCTCAGATTCGACACTATTAAACCAATCGAGACCATTATGACAATAGACCTATCGAACATAAACAAAAATATTCACCTTTTAGGGAAATATAGAGAGAATTGCAGAATCCCCTCTAAGACTTTTCTATCAATTAATAATAAGAACGAATGGAACATTCGTGTATTGAATGCAGTCCAACTTATCCTCCGAAAAATTTTCGGTTGTTACAAGGATACACACTTGAAGACAATTGCTAAAGCATGGAATGATTACCAGTTAGCCAATGGAAATGTTTGTCCCCAGCTCTCTGAAAAGATAACTACTTTTTGGGCAAAAAAACACCCTATTCCTGTTCTTAAACAACTTTCTGAAATTACATATTTTGGCAACGCTTCCCGATCCGATGCCGACATTATAGGAATTTGTCAGCTCCATTCTGATCCAAATGAAGCAGAATTTACAGCTAAAATTCTTAATGCAAACTACCGTGAAGGCGATGTCATTCTCGTTGAAGGAATCGACTCTAATAGAAATCCGCTTCCAGACACAAGTCAGCATACATTGCATTTCCCCAAAAATGCTACAATTTTTGGCTGGGAACCTATCGGCTTTGAAGAATTATCCGCTTTCGTTTTTGAATCAACCATATCTATCCTCACACAATTTGAAACAAATGCGACAGTATTGAAGAAATTGTTGAAAAATATAAATTTTGAAAAAGACCCTAATGAATTTAAAATTATTAGTCCGGAAAAAGAACGTGAAAAATACTCCGTAGAAGAAATAATTGCTATTTGGAACAATTGTCTTGGAGCAACTATAGGAAATTTAATTGAAGCTATGGGTAAAATTGACGCGCGTTTTGTGCAAAACAATGTTGCTGAAAAGCAGAATTCTCCAGCTCAAATATCTGAACATCCATTTTCAAAACAGCTCAATGAATTTATGGAACGATACAAGTCTTTTGCATTATCCTTCAAAAGTGAGGAAGATGCGGAAAATTTCATCACTCTCTTTTCTGATCTTTATGAAAGATGCAAGAATTGTATTACTAAAAACAAATATGCAGGTTGGTCACAAGTACAAAACAACTTTTTTTCAAATACCTGGGATATAAGACAACAATCTCTTAGCCATCAAATCAAAAAATTCCGTGAGCAACAAAAAAGAGTCTTCATTTGTGCCGGTGCTGCCCTATTTTTTCCAAATCGAGGAAAAGATAGCTCAGCTGCATTAGACACCATTCGCGAACATAAATTCACACTTGGGATACAGAATAATCTAAGCAATGCTACCTACTATTCATTTGCTGAGCTTGCAAAAAAATGGGGAAGCCCTAATGTATAAGTACACCAAAAAGCATTTTAATGGCACTACTTTGATTACTTCAAAGTTTATCCTTTGACAAATTAAACCCCTGACCCTTAATGTTATGTTATAGGGAAGCTGTAAAATTCTGCATCACTTTCTATAAAGACAAGAAATGGAGAAACCCATGGATCAATATAAAATGTCGAAAAGAAAGGCCGATACCATTTCAAATGGAGCCTTTTTAATAGCTTTGGGAGTGCTAATTTACTCTAATTATTGGTGGCCAGGAATTTTAGCAGCCCTTTGGGTAAGTATTGGATTAAGACAATTTTTGACTGGTAGGATATATGATTTTTGTATTTCTACATTGATCTTGCTTGGATTGTTTGCAATAACTGTATTAAATTTTGAATGGGCAGTTCTTTTACCCGTCCTCTTTATTGTCGGAGGCATATATATTATTTTCCGTGAATATTTTTTTGCTGAAGATTTAAATGGCGAGGATAAATCACAGGAAATTCTTGATGACACAGATAATGAAAACCCCAAATAAACTTATTCACGTGGCCCATATCTTAGGACCTAATGGTCGAAAAAAGCGCTTGCTTCTAAGAAAAACATCGGAGCATCAATTTGTTTGGCATGAAGAATGTATAGACAATAATGAACAGGAAACTAACGTCACTGCCGATAATATCGAAGCAGCTATGCGTAGGGCAAATTATCACTGGAAAAATGATGGATTTACCACCCTTAATTGTGGCTTTCGTTATACTCTGCCTGAGCGCGATGAACACGGGATCAATGCCTTATTTCACCAAATGGTTGCTTCCTACAGTTCGATGAACGGAACCTATTACGACGAAGAACTTGGCAACAACTGTTTTGTCCAAAATGCCTCCATTGAAGCTCGCCACCTATGGCAACAATTTAAAAGCCAAGCGCGTCTATAAAAAGAATAATTTTTTATTATGAATAAAGAAATAACATGTCCTTCATGCCACACCCATTTTGTCTTGGCATCCCCTCCTGATGACCTAATCGTTAGCTTTTGTCCATTTTGCCAAAAGTCACTTTCATTACCAAATCAATCAACATTACCGATAAGCGATCAAAAAGACATTGCCGAGAAGCAAACAACGCCGTTAATTTCCTTTTTGCCGGAACACCTCCCTGCGCAAGAAAATATTCAATTTTCAATTGGTCCATATCAGATCCTCCAAAGCATTGGCAAAGGAGGTATGGGAGAGGTTTTTTTAGCCTATGACACTACTTGTGGACGTCGCATTGCTTTAAAAAAAATACGACCAGATTTGAGCGAGCATAAGCAACTTTATAATCGTTTCGTTAAAGAAGCTCGCATTACAAGTCAACTCACTCACCCAGCAATTATACCTATTTATGCCATTCACACAGACGAAGCAAATTCATATTATACCATGCCTTATATAGAAGGAAACACCCTCAAACAGCTCTTACGCACAGCGCGCAAACAGGAACGCAAAGGAGAAAAGCTCGATCACCTTGCCGAATCCATTCCTGCCTTGATCCGAATCTTTTTAAGCATTTGCCAAGCCGTCGCTTACGCACATTCCAAAAAAGTATTGCATCGCGATCTTAAGCCTGAAAATATCATTATTGGACAGTACGGGCAAATCGTTATTTTGGATTGGGGCTTAGCAAAGCTCATCAAAAGTGCTAAGAATTCTTCCGGTCTTGATTCAGATAATGAAGAAGCTGAAGATGAAGCCTCAGATATACATCAATTGACACATGTCGGAAAAGTTGTTGGAACAATTGCATACATGGCTCCGGAGCGCGCTTTAGGGCAGGCTGCCAATATCCAGACCGATATCTATTCTTTAGGTGTTATCCTCTATCAACTGCTCACCCTCAAAAGTCCATTCAATAGGGGATCTTTAAAAGAATTTCGTTTAAATGCTCACAAAGAAAGATTGATAGATCCAAGCGAAATTTCACCCTACCGGGACGTACCTAGATCTCTTTCAAGAGTCGTGATGAAATGTCTGGCCCCTCAATCCGAACAACGCTATCACACAGTTGATGAATTGGTGCACGACTTAGAAAATTATATCGAAGGGCGCTCAGAATGGTTTCAAATTGCTGAATTAAATTATTTAAATAAAAGTGATTGGGAATTTCAGGAAAACGTTCTTATTGCTGAGCACGTGGCAATTACTCGAGAAACTGAAGTTGCGGACTGGGTCAATTTGATGATTTCTAAAGCTTCTTTCCAAGAGAATATAAAGATTGAGGCAAATATCAATATTGGACCGCAGGGTCATGGCATCGGCTTTCTCTTAAGCATACCTGAGGCTGCTGAAAGAGAGCATATCAATGACGGTTACTGTCTTTGGATAGGTGAAGAAAAAAGTAAATCCACTAAATTGCTTCGCTCCACAGTAGAAGTCATTAATGCCACAGATGTATTTCTAAAAAGTAATGAATGGTACCAGGTACGCATTGAAAAGATCGATAATAATATCTATTTCTACCTAAACAACCTGCTGCAATTTTCCTATATAAGTCATTTACCCTTGGTAGGAACGCATATTGGACTCCTAGCACGGGATGCTAATTTTATTTTAAAAGACTTTTTTGTTTATATTGGCAGTCAAAACGTAACTGTCAATTGCCTTGCCGTTCCCGATGCCTTTTTAGCTCATAAAGATTACAACACCGCGCTTAGCGAATACCGTCGGATTGGTTATTCATTCCCCGGTCGAGCCGAAGGTCGCGAAGCCATGTTTAGAGCCGGCATCACACTTTTAGAACAAGCTAATAGCCAACTCATTAAAGATGAAAGAAACACACTTCTAGACCTGGCCCATGATGAATTTGGAAAGCTTTATGGCACCCCTGGTGCCCCCCTAGAATATTTAGGTAAAGCTTTAATTTATCAAACCCAAAGCGACTTCGAAGATGAAGTTAAATGCTTTGAACTCGCCTATCGGCGTTATCCCGCCCATCCCCTACTCCCTGTGCTACAAGAACAAATTATCTATCGCATGCACGGCAGCTCGCGCTACCACCGTCAAGCGACATTTAACTTTGTTTTATTAGCCCTCAGATATCTTCCTAATATTACTACCATGCGCAATACCCAGAAGTTACTTAGCAGTTTAAAAAAACATTGCGAACCTCTTTTTTTTATAGAGAGTGTTACAAAGATTGAAGAATCTAAAGAGCTGCAAAATATCAATTTTGGACTAAACCTGGCCTTCTGGCTGGCTCGTCCCCATACAATGATTGAAATGATCAATGATTTAATAAAAATCAATCCATTACCCTTGAACATTTTAGGCAATTCTGTTTTTTGCCTCATTGAACTAGGCTCATGGATCGCAGCAGAAGATGCCTTAGAATATATCGCTAAACAAACCAATGCAGATGCTTTCAAAATACATAGCGATTTGCTGAAGATTGCTATAAAAAGTCGAACCGTCTCTCTTGAATCAGCAGTTAGTGACTTTATTCAAATCTCAGAAATAGCTCTGTCCCAACTACATGAAAGAACATTATTTTATTTATTAGAATATGCTTTAGATACCCAGCAAACCCATCTTGTGCACCTCATCTACCACTATCAGAAATGGCAACTTTCCTCAGAAGGACAAGTCAGATTACAATATTTTGAAATTTGGGGATTGTTAATAGATAAAAATTGGAAGGAAGCAGGCGACCTCTTGCATCAATATTCTATTGAAACTCTAAGTCAAGACACTACGATATTACATTTTCTCTACGGTTGCTGGTTATATGTCACCGAAGGCAAGGACATTGCCAATATTCATTTTGCAGGTATCTTTGAGGTGCCTTACCCTCGCACGTGGACAATATCAAGCTATTACTTTACGGGCAAAATAACGGAAGGACAAGGATGGTTTCAGAAGGCTTTTCTTTGGGAAAAGCGGCAACTATTTCGTCAATTAACCCTTTTCTACCACTGCAGTGGAGATGAAATGATGTCATTGCATTTTAAGCACCTTGCAGAAAGGGAAACAATCCAATCGCCTACTAAATAAGAATATTCCTTAGCAGGTAATCCATTCATACCACTTTCTTTGCAAGCCTAGATCATGAGCGTAGTGATATTCTGCGATTTTATGATATGTTAGGACGCCAACACTTGCAGCGGTGCTGGCAGCCGGGATGTAATAAGTCATTAACGCAATAGGGTAGATAAAAAGCACAACTGCAGCAATGAGACCAATAGTCGAAATGATGACATTATTGCGTGAAATGCTGCCAACGTGATGAATATGGCCCTTTAGAGTCTTTAGAGTAGTATTCAAAAGTTGTCTACCGCTCTGCTGATCTTCACTTAGTGGTGAGTTAATTTTACTTTCAGCCTCTTTCTCGATTTCCAAGAGCCTAATCTCCAATTTTTCAAATGAACAATTAAATGTGGCTGTTATAAATTCTTTATCATCCTCTTTAGATTTAATAAATGTATAACAATTCCGAAAATAATCTAAAGAGGCTTGATTACTCAAATCGTTTAACTGTCCAATTTTAGCTATTTTTTGTTCAAGCTTTCTCATTTTTATATAAGTTCGATAAGTTGATGCTGTAGTTGCAAAAGAAAGTACTGAAGTCGCAAAAAAAAGCGAGGCTGTCCTATTCAAAATTTTTATCGAAATACCTTTAAAACTTACCAATCCCATAGCCACCATAGTTAGACTTCTTCCAAATAAAGCTACTTCAGCAATGAGTTCAATGATTGAATCAATTTTAAGGCGTTTCCCCTGTAAAAATGATTTCGTTTGCTTAGCAATATTGACTGCGAGAATGGGCAAAAGAACAACATCGAATAAACTGGAAAACTTTATTACCTGGTGCATGTGTAATACACCTTCCTGAAACACCTTAAAATTCATAAAAAATTTTTTATGTGTCATCTCAGAGTAGTATCGTGCATTTTCCAAAATAACACTACCCATGTAACCGAGTTTCGAATGGGGTATTTTTTTATTATTTTTTGAATTCGTTAAATTTTTCTGTTTGACTTCATTATTTTTAGGGATAGCTGGCAATGGGTGAGATTGAGTATGTAGGAGCTTACGCGAAGGCAAAGTATTAAAGCTAATTGTTGACATAGTTATTTCCTTTTATAACTTAAAAAAAATTCATTACTATATGAATCAAAATGAGATTTAAGTAATTTTAATAATTTTCTAGCAATCATATTATACACGAAAAAAAGAGCGATGCAAGAAAAAATATTACAGAGTATATTTCCTGTCTATACAGGCTAATCCTGGATGAATGGTTAGCATGAATGTAATTATAATCTCATAACTCTTAAAAACATTCAATATTAGTGGGCTCCCTGGCATCTACCCGACAATTGCTGAAGGATGAACTTACAAAATCTAAAGGCAACACGATAGGCATAATTAATAAAACACAGAATTAGTATAGATATTAATGTAAAATTTATTATTTCTTAATAATCGTTAATTATAATCATGGATATAAATATAAGATTAAGTCAATTTTGGCTTGTCTAATTGCAACTTACAAAGAATTATAAACGGTTGCGATGCAGTAATAATTATTTTCTATAACATTCTATTGGAGATATAATAATGTTTACAAATTCAGTTCAAATGGGGAATTGGAACTCAGGTGTTTTTAAATGCCACGAAACCGAAACCCCCTTGGAAAAAAACTCTACGGAGATTAACTTAAACGAAATTGCTAAAAAGACATTTTCTTCATTAGCACTTACATTAACAAATACATGTTTGTCTGCGACTGTATTGCTTTCTAAAATTACAGGAATTACTGTTATCTTTCCTTTAGCTATAGGACATCTAACTAAATGTCTGCATAAATGGAATATGAAACTATCTGAGCACGCCTTTACTCCATTTAGATTTTGGGCACAAACTCTTGCTGTAGAAAATCAAGCAATCATTGAAACGAAAAAAGTGATTAATATTGTAGAAGGAAAAGTATTTTTTAATCCTGAAAATTATAAAAAACAATCTATGTTTCTTATTAAGGTTGTATTTGCACCAATTTCATTAGGTTTAAGTATTGCTGCTGTTCCTATTTGTATCGCCGCAAAACCTTTTTGGTTAGCTTTTTTTGTACCAGGAATTATTACTGATGGAATTGCTACGGGATATACAGGAGTAAATAGTGAAATCAGTAAGCTGACATATAAGCCTTTACAAAGCTTAGCTTCAGGAATACATAAAGTCCAACGAGAATGGTTTCAAGCAATGATGGAAAATTTCAATAATGCTCGTTGATTTTAAATCAATACCACTTAAAAGAACCTAAACAAATATTTATATAAGAAGTTAGCCGAGCACTGCTCGGCTAACTTCTTATGACTTATGGAAAGTAGCTCGACCCATTTATCCAAAGTTGGCTAAATTTGTAGGTAATCTACTCACCTTGCGTAAAAGACGTAAAAGTATTATATCGTCCCGCCGCCCGTGATTCGCGTATTTTTTTTTGTAAAAAAGAATGCCTCAAATAAGGTAGCCAGGGCGTCTGAGGTTGTGAAAAAATACTCCTAATCCTTTTCTCCGCATCTTTTATAGTTAGAGGCTTTCCTGTACCTATACTATCACGACGTTTATTAAGTGCATCGTAATATTCCTTCAACTCCCTCTAACACTTTACCATATCATTACTGATTCCATTTAATTGTTCTATACAGAAGCTTTCGGAATATGTAAGAACGCACATGCATTTTGTGCCGCAATATTGAACAAATTCGCAATAAACTTTTGTCCCTGCTATAGTCTGTAAAGGTCCAAACTTCCTTATATTTGTTTCAAAAATTTCAGAAACCTGAGGTGAAGGTATAGCAATAACAAAGTGGTGTCCACCCACAATGATATCTTCAATAGCATTATCTGAGATATTTCCTTTAATCAATATATACGTGACTTTTTCCTCAGACAGAACAATTCTTTTATGACTCTCACGAAGTTCTCTTGCTGTATCTGGAAATAGTCCTCTGTCTGGTCGATTTCCCTCATAAGTGCGGTGAAAGAATGGAATCTGCCAATCTTTCGTTACTATTAATGCAAGGCCTACC